>CAYTLX010000032.1:0-11229 GCA_964438645.1 uncultured Saprospiraceae bacterium
CGTAGCACCGCTACGTGATAAAAAAATAGTAAAAACAGGCGCAAAAAGGGCATTTCATGGCAAAAATTTGCGGATACCTAAACAGTTACGACCTTTTTTAAATTGCAAAAAATCAAAATCTGATGAAAATAATCAAAAAAATAACCAAACTGCTTTTTGGCAATCTGGCTCCAGATACCAATGCAGCACAAGACATTGCCTTACTTGGCATGCGCCTAATTCTTGCTTACGTTTTCTTTAATACTTCTATGGAAAAGTGGTCTGATATGGATGCAACTATTAATTGGTTTGGCAATAAAGAGTGGGGACTTGGGATGCCATTTCCTGCGCTTAATGCCTATATGGCTGCTACAACCGAATTGGTCGGTTCCATTTTATTAGTGGTGGGATTGGGCTCACGTTCTATTTCTGTACCTTTAATCTTCGTGATGATTATTGCTTTGGTGACGGTTCACATGGGAAATGGTTGGTTGGCCGTAGGAAGCTCAATGCACGATCCAGCCATCGCCGAAAGACTATCAAAAGCTAAAGAAATACTTAAAGCCAATGGGGATTACTCCTGGTTGACCGCTAAAGGTAGTTTTGTTATCCTGCAAAATGGAGTAGAATTTGTCATCATGTACATGGTCATGTTGTTGGCTATTGTAGGGACTGGACCTGGGCGATTGAGCCTAGACCGCCTGATTCATAGTAAACTAAGACAAAGCGTAGATAAAACTGTTTCTGCTAATAGAAATGTACAAAGTGCGGTACTGCAATAAATAAGCGAAAAAAGCATAACTGTTTAGGTCTCCCTATTTTTAGGCAGAAAATAGGCATTTTTGTGTATGTTAAAGCCATATTTTCTTAAAGCGTAGCTGGGCTACGTGAGAAAAATATGGCAAAAACAGGCGCAAAAAGGGCATTTTATGACAAAAATTTGCGGTACCTACAACAGTTACCAAAAAGCTTTATATTTGCTATATGCTATACGAAGAAAAGAAAAAGTCTAAATTTCCATACTCAAGGCGTCAATTCATCAAAGGAGTTGGCGCCTTTGGTGTACTTTCTACGATGCCTTGGCTCAGTGCTTGCCGTGCGGATACTCCCATCGTAGCAGGTGTCTTGGGCAAGCATAGCCAAATGGCTTCAGATGTCATGGGTATTTTGTTTCCAGAAGATGGCAATGGGCCAAGTAGCAGGCAGATTAATGCTTATCCGTATCTCAATTGGGTATTGTCGGATAAAAATTACGACATAGACATTCAGCAATCCATTATCAAGGGTTTTAATCGGTTAGCGGATTTCTCAAAAGAGCAGTTGGGCAAGCCTTTCGGCAAAATGACCCAAAAAGAAAAAGTAGCATTAGTGGCTCAAGCAGTCCAGTCTAATTGGGGGGAGAATCTAATGGCGAGATTGGTTTCGATGATATTGGATGCCTTGGTCATTGACCCGATTTATGGAGTGAATGTAGATGAAATCGGATGGAAATGGCTAGGTCATATTTCAGGATTGCCTAGAGCCAACAATAAGGATAAATACCCCGAAATTTTGGGACGAAAAGCCGAAATGGTCATCATCTCTAATCCCAAAAATTTATAATTCCAATAGCCCAAAATATGACTTTTTTAGAAGAATATGATGTGTGTGTGGTCGGCAGCGGTGCTGGTGCTGGACCAATAATCTATGAATTAGCGAAAGCGGGTCAAACAGTTTTAGTATTAGAAAAAGGGCCTTGGTTTCGGACGCAGGATTTTACGAAAGATGAAATGACGGCGGTACGCAGAAGCGTTTATACGCCCAATCTGAAAGATGAGCAACATGTAATTGTAGAAACCAATAGTAACGGAGAGCAAGAAGCCGAATCTACGTTTGATACAGGGCGAGATTTTTGGAATGGCAACTGTGTCGGCGGCTCATCCAATTTTATGAGTGGCTATTTTCATCGAATGAAGCCCGTCGATTTTAAATTATTATCTACTTATGGTGCTATCGAAGGGGCGAATATTGTGGATTGGCCGATAAATTATGAAGACCTAGAGCCTTACTACTCTAAGGTAGAACAGGTCGTAGGCGTGTCAGGTAAGATATTGAAACACAAGAACTTAGAGCCAAGATCTACGCCTGACTTTCCATATCCCCCCTTGCGGGAAAATATTGTTTCGGAATGGATCGACCTTGCGGCCAAAAAAGTAGGCTTTCAGACGATTCCTACCCCAAGGGCAATATTGTCAAAATCAAAAGGCAAAAGAAATAGCTGCTATTATTCTAATTTTTGCGGAAGCTATGGATGTAGGTCGGATGCCAAAGGAAGTGCTAGAGTGGCTTTGATTAAAGAGGCTTTGTTGACAGGAAATTGTTATGTCGTACCGAATGCCAAAGTCTATCATTTGGAGACAGATGGAAAAAATAATATTAAAAAAGCATGGTTTTATGATGCGCTAGAAAATAAGCAATCTGTCCGAGCAAAAATATTTGTTGTGGCTGCGCAGGCAATAGAAACATCTCGACTTTTACTCATGAGCAAAAATCATGATTTTCCGCAAGGTCTAGCCAATAACAATGGGCAAGTCGGCAAAAATTTGGTTTTTTCAGGGGGCGGCACAGGAGGCGGTATTTTCCGAAAGGAAGACTATGACGATGCTACTTGGACAAAGATTTTAGAACGGGGCGTTTTTGTGAATCGAACACTGCATGATTTTTATGAAATTGAAAACCCAAAAACAGGTCAGCCGATGAAAGGGGGCGTGATAGATTTTTTGTTTGAACATGCCAATGCACTTCCTAAAAGCTTGCGCCAAAAATGGGACAACGACGGCAATTTGATTTATGGCTCCAATCTTAAAGTCAATCTAAAAAAATATTTTACGGAAGTCCGAAAACTAAAATTTGAGATTTTTGTAGATTGGCTACCGACAGAGGGTGCAAATGTGACACTCGACCCAAAAGTAAAGGATAAATGGGGCGACCCCGTGGCAAGAGTACAAGTGGATAATCATCCACACGATGTGGAAGTGGGGGAGCTATTGTCGAAGCATAGCGAAGCCATCTTTGAAGCGATGAATCTCCATTCTGTATATTCGAGTATTGGCGGAAGCCCGCCGACTAATCTACAGGCTGGGGGCTGTCGTTTTGGTGACAACCCCCAAACTTCGGTTTTGGACAAGAATTGCAAAGCACACGAAGTGAATAATTTGTATGTTTCGGATGGTAGTTTTATGCCCACGGGTGGGAGTGTGACCTATACTTGGACAATTTATGCCAATTCATTTCGGGTGGCGGATGCGATAAAAAAAAGATTCTCATAACCAAAAAATGCCTAAATTTGCATCCTAATCGCTTTGAAGCGTACGGATATGAATTTTGAAGAAAAAATAGACAAGGATAAGTTGCCGCAGCATATCGCCATCATCATGGATGGTAATGGGCGTTGGGCGAAAGCCAAGGGACAACCACGGGTGATGGGGCATCGAGCAGGGGTAAAAACCGTCCGCCGAATTACCGAAGCTTGCGCAAAAATAGGCGTGAAATATCTGACTTTATATGCTTTTTCGACAGAAAACTGGAATCGACCCGCTTTTGAAGTCAATGCTTTGATGCGATTATTGGTGGAGACACTAAATAAAGAAGTGAAGGTTTTAAATAAAAATAAGATTCAGTTACGGACGATAGGAGATTTATCAAAATTACCGACTAGAAGTCGTAAAGCGATGGAAAAAGCCATCACCGATACCGCTAACAATGACCGAATGCGCTTGACGCTTGCGCTAAATTATAGTGGGCGTTGGGAGATTACGGAAGCGGCTAGGACGCTTGCGCTAAAAGCTCAAACGGGGGAATTAGACCCTAAGGATATCAATGATGAGCTCTTTACTTCCGCTTTGACAACACATGATATGCCTGACCCAGAGTTATTGATTCGGACAAGTGGGGAGACACGGTTGAGTAATTACTTGCTTTGGCAGTTGGCCTACGCTGAATTTTACTTTACCCCATTGAATTGGCCAGACTTTATGGAAGAAGACCTACATGAAGCCATCTATATTTATCAAAATCGAGAGCGTCGATTCGGAAAAACTAGTGAGCAAATAAAGTAATTGTCTCATAGATTTTAGGTATTCCTAATCATTTTTAGCCCAAAAGGAAGCGAATTAGGTCATTTCTAGTATTTATTTGTTAAAAAAAGCGAAAAGACTCAATTTTATTGCCAATTTTGCGCTTAAATATGGTTGCGATTTTGTCGCATTCAAACCCACTAAATAAAGATTCTGCTCGAAAGGCAGAAGATGACCAATAAGAATTATGAAGAATTTATTTTTGATTGTTTTGCTTTTGGCCGTAAGGCCTATTTTTTCTATCGCCCAAACCGATACACTTCCTCCTGTAAAGTTGAATTTTATTGAGCCTTCGGAATACGAAATTGGCGGTGTGAAAGTAAAAGGGGCAAAATTTAGTGATCCCAATGCAATTGTCGCTATTTCTGGGCTTCGCGTGGGCGATAAAGTAAAAATACCTGGTATTGAGACGGAAAAAGCGATTAAGTCGCTTTGGAAGCTAAAATTATTTACGGATGTACAAGTGTCTATCTATAAAATCATAGGGGATATTGCCTTTTTGGAGATTAAGGTTCAAGAAATGCCTAGGTTGACAGGGCATGTGTTGCGCAAAATAAAAAAATCTCAGCATGATGAAATAAACGACATCATCAATAATGCCGTTCGAAAAGGGACTATTGTCACCACGCAAGTGAAGACGACCATCCGAAATGAAGTAAAAAAATACTATGTCGGAAAGGGCTATTTGGATGTTGATGTTAAGGTGTCAGAGATAGTAGATACGGCTAGACAAAATGCGGTTAAATTATTGGTAGAAGCCCATCGCCATAAGAAGGTAAAAATCCATCGGATTAGTTTTTTCGGCAACGAACACGTCAAGTCTAGAAAACTACGCAAAAAAATGAAGGACACGAAGGAGCAAAAGCGAATTTTCGCTTCTTCTAAGTTTCTTGCGGATGAATATAAAGCAGATAAGAAAAAACTCATCCAATATTACAATAAAATTGGATTTAGAGACGCCACGATTCTTTCTGATACGGTCTATCGCAATGATAAAGGTAAGTTAGATATCGATATCCACATCAAAGAAGGGAGTCAGTATCATTTTAGAAATATTGCGTGGAAAGGAAATACACTATACAATACAGAGCGTCTAGAAACGATTTTAGGCATCAAAAAGGGGGATATTTATAATTCAGAATTATTGGAGACTCGCTTGCGTTTTAGCCAAGATGGTCGAGATATTAGTTCTTTGTATTTGGACAAGGGCTATTTGGCGTTTAGAATTGACCCCGTAGAAGTGGCTGTCGAGAATGATTCGATTGATTTGGTTTTACGGATATTTGAAGGGCCACAATTTACCGTGGACAAAGTGGTCATTAATGGCAACGACCGGACACACGAGCATGTAATACGCCGAGAATTAAGAACTAAGCCTGGGCAAAAATTTTCGAGAGCAGCGATCATCCGGTCTCAACGAGAATTGATGGCATTAGGCTATTTTAATCCAGAAAATTTTGGCATTCAGACTCCGACCAACCCGCAACGGGGAACGGTTGATATTGTTTATGACTTGGATGAAAAGCCTTCAGATCAACTAGAATTATCCGCAGGTTATCAGCCAGGACGTCAATATGGTGCGAATTATATTCGTGGTGGATTGATTGGTACTTTGGGGGTAAAGTTTAGCAATTTTGCGATAGCAGATATCACCAAGAAAAAAGCTTGGAAGCCTTATCCTCAAGGAGATGGGCAGATATTGAGCCTACGTGGACAGATGCAAGGATCCTTTCGAAAAAGTGTAAGTGCTTCATTTACAGAGCCTTGGCTGGGTGGAAGACGACCAACTTCGTTGTCTGTCGCATCTTCTTATTCTCATTTTGGTTTAGATTATGCTAATGAAACCTATTTCAGAACCTTGAATAATACGGTTAGCATTGGAAGAAGGTTAAAGTTTCCTGATGATAACTTTATCTCGAGTACTGCATTGAGTTTTGAGATATTGAGCCTAAAAAAGGCACGTGGTTATTTTCAGACGCCTGATGGTCAAAGCCTAGCTACTGGTCGATTTAATAACTTTGCAGTCATTCAGAATTTTACTCGTTCGACCATTAGCTATCCGTTATTTCCGGAGCAAGGGTCTAAGTTTTCCTTAATTGTGAAAGCGACGCCGCCCTATTCTCTTTTTAGAAATAAGGATTTTTCTAACTTAGAAGAAAAGTATAAATTTACAGAGTATATCAAGTTTCGTTTTAATGCAGAATGGTACACGAGTCTAGGCAGTAAATTTGTCTTAAAGACGGGAGCAAAGATGGGATATCTAGGGTCATACTCGAAGAAGCATGGACAGTCCCCTTTTGAGCGTTTTGAGCTTGGTGGTGGCGCATTGGATCAGCAGTCCTTTCAGATTACGAGTAGAGAATTTATCACACTTCGTGGTTATCCTAGTGGCGCAACTACTTTTGGAGCCAATTCTCATGGTGCAGCGATATTTAATAAATTTACTGCGGAACTAAGGTATCCACTTTCGTTAAATCCTTCTTCGACTATTTACTTATTGTCCTTCTTAGAAGCAGGTAATGCTTGGGATTCCTTTAAGGATTATGATCCGTTTAGTTTGAAGCGTTCGGCAGGTATGGGATTGCGAGTATTCCTTCCGATGTTTGGGACGATTGGATTTGACTATGGGGTAGGATTTGACAAACCCAAAAATGGCGAAAAATTCTTCCAAAACTATGGGGAATTTAATATCATTATTGGGGTCGAACCAGAGTAGATACGAGTATTTAGGAGTACTTAGGTAGCTACCGCAGTGGCATTCGGTGCTTTCGCAACTCAATATTGCTGCGCTTCTCTACTTCGTTCAGCATAAATTTTTGACAAATGAAATCATTTCGTCCCTATCAGCATCCATTAGTCCTTTCGGAAAAGGAGATGCAAGAGCGTACAACAGCTTTCTATGAATTGATGGATGGTCGTCGTTCTGTACGTATTTTTTCGGATCGACCAGTTCCTGAGAATGTGATAGAAAAGATTATTCTAACGGCATCAACAGCACCTTCTGGTGCGCACAAGCAGCCTTGGACATTTTGTGTAGTTGGTGACCCAAAAATCAAAAAAGCCATCCGTAAAGCGGCTGAACAAGAAGAATATGAGAATTATCACGGCCGAATGTCCGAAGAATGGCTAAAGGACTTGGAAGTCTTCGATACCGATTGGCACAAACCATTTTTGGAAAAGGCCCCTTGGCTCATTATTCCTTTCAAAAAAGCTTATGATGTCAATAATGATGGCACCCATTCCAAAAACTACTACGTCAATGAGTCGGTGGGCATTGCTTGTGGTTTTCTACTAACAGCTATCCACCATGCTGGATTAGTGGCACTGACCCATACACCAAGCCCCATGAAATTTTTGCAAGAAATACTAGGTCGCCCCGATAATGAACGCCCTTTTTTACTGATTCCAGTGGGATATCCTGCTGATGGAGTGGATGTGCCTATTTTGCAGCGGAAGGGGTTGATGGATGTCTCCGTTTTTTATTAGATTTTTTTTGCGTAAGCGCAATGGCTCACCATGTGGCTCAACCACACTACAAAAAAGTCACTTCTGTAGCCCCATACCCATATTTGTGATGATATTCATTTTTTACCGTAAGGATATGTGGGTTATTCCGCAATCTTTTGTGGATGGCATTCATCAGATAGCCTTTGCCTACTCCATGTATGAGAAACACACTGTCCATACCTAATTGGTAAGCTTCATCCACATAATTTTGCATCGCTTTCATTTGGATTTGCACGATTTGTGCATTCGATAAGCTTCTATGATTTTTGGCTAATTTTTCGATATGCAAATCAATCTCCGTTGGAAAATGTGCCTTCCGTAAGGGGTCAAAAAGACTAGATATCGGTTGGGACACCTTTGCCTTTTTGGGTCTTATCGTGACATTCTCCTTCGTATAGTCTTTCAAGGAACCTATACTTGCAGGCTTTTGCTCTTCATCCTTTTTCCATACGGAAATGGCTATCGCCGGAAAATCCAACAAAGGAATCATCTTCTTCTCCTTGAGCAAAGTCTTGTCTTTTAACTTCAAAACCCCTTGCTTAAAAGACTCTGCACCCGTCGTCAATATCCGCTGAAAATCATATTTCACACTCGGCTTATCCCCAAATTCTAAAGGCGTAAATTCATCTACTTTTAAGGGAGTAAAGGTTTTTACCCTTTCGGAAATAGTCAATTCTGGCTCATTATCAAATAAAACCGTCATTTCCACATACAAATCATAAGCCGTAGCATTGACCAATAATAGTTCATATTTGGCGGCAACGCCCTGAGCAGATACATTTACTGGGACCAAAACAAATAGTAAAGCTTCATTTTTGACGGGCTCACTCACAAAGGGAACATAGTCATCCGAAGTCGCAAAGGTCGTCGAACTCGCCATCCACTCGCCATGATCTTGAATGTTTTCTGCAAAAACAGGAATCTCCGAAAAGTCATCTTCTAATTCGACGATGACCATTCCATGATCTTCCATCCTGACGACTTTCGCAAATACGCCCGTATGGATTAAAACTACTTTTTGCCCTGATTCAAATTGTGCCATGTGCAAAGATAAGCATAAAAGTATTTATTTTGTTCAATTGTGCAATTGAGACCAACCCAAAAAATGCGCATTGACTTTTCGGAATGGACTCTACACGTCGTCTCTACCACGCATACGCCTTCACCATCTTCCAATAAATATCTGTATTTTCATAAATACCCGAAAATTTCTCCGCACCTGGTCCAAAAGCAAAAACGGGAATCAAGACGGGAGTATGATAATCGGTCACAAACTTAGTTTTTAGCTTATTCATTTTGGATGAAGGCAGGATAGCAAACCCACCTGTTTCGTGATCGGCGGTAATCACTACTAAAGTTTCGCCATCTTTTTCCGCCCAATCTAGGACTTTACCGATGGTTTTATCAAAATCTAGCATTTCTTCGATGATGTATTTACCATCATTAGCGTGCCCACCCCAATCAATCTGTGAGCCTTCAATCATCATAAAGAAGCCTTTATCATTGCGTTTATCCAAAAATTTCACCGCTCGTTGGGCAGCACTAGGCAGATACCTACGTCCTTGACGATAGGTTTTGGGGTCTTTTACCCCCGTAAAGTAGCCAAAAGGGTGACTCGCATCCATAATGACATCATCAATAGATTCATCTTTTATGTTTTTGATGATGTAGCCTTTGTCTTCCATTTCTTGGATGATATTGCGGTGATCTTTCCTTTGGTCAAAATGCTTGCTGCCCCCACCAATAAAAAGGTCGATTCCGCTTTCTGGAAAGAAAGTAGCTATGTCTTCATACTGTTTTCGGCTCTCTACATGCGCAATAAATGCCGCTGGTGTCGCATGCGCAATCGTCGATGTCACAACCAAACCTGTCGCCAAACCATGCTTTTCCGCTTCTTCAAGAATAGTAGGCATAGGGTCTTTGTCTTCATCTACTGCAATAGCCCCGTTATAGGTTTTTTTGCCACAAGCAAATGCCGTCGCTCCTGCAGCAGAATCGGTCGTCAGATAATTACTCGAATAGGATTTATGAAACCCAGCAATGGGGCATCGCTCCAGCTCCAAGTGGTTACTATTAGAATAAAGTCCCGCAGTAATCTGCGCAATGCCCATACCATCGCCCACCATAAAAATGATATTCTTAGGGCCTTTGGGCTTTTGGGGTGCGACTACTGCTGGGGTACTCGCAATAGTTTGCCTAGGTGGACAACTAGAAAAAGAAAGGGACAACAAAAAGAACGGGACAAGCATCTTGGTAATCATTACTCAATATTTAGGGGTAAATTAAACAATTAGACAATAATTGCGTCTCCTCCTAAATATGCCTGACCATACAATGTTAGGTCAACAAATACTTATTCCCTGGAACAGACTTAACTATGCCTTTTAATTCTAATATAAGCAAATATGACGCCATTTCTCCAGATGTCATTTTGGCTTCGATAGCCAGCTCATCTGTATAGGATGCTTCGCGGCCTTTCATTATCGTCACGACATCCCTTTCTTTGCCTTCCAAGGTCGCAAATAGGCTGGCTTGTCTGACTTTTTTCTGAATATCCCAATTCATATTTCGGACAATGTCTTGCGAATCTCTCACCATAAAAGCCTTGTGATGGCGTATCAGTTGATTGCACCCTGCCGCAAAAGGATCGGTCACTCGACCTGGTACGGCAAAAACATCTCGGTCATAGCCCAACGCCAGCTCAGCGGTAATCATCGAGCCCCCCTTGGCCGCCGACTCTACGACTAGGACAGCATCACTCATGCCAGAGATGATTCTATTTCGCATCGGAAAATGCTCCCGCTCTGGACCTTTTTCGTAAGAAAACTCCGTCAACAGCCCCCCTTTGTCCAGCATTTGCTTAGCTACTCCCTTGTGATAAGTTGGATAGATCTGTCCAAAACCTGTCCCCATCACCCCAATAGTGGGCAGGCCAATTTCTACCGCTCGACGATGCGCCGTTACATCAATCCCAAATGCCAAGCCACTAATAATCGTCACATTATAAGCGGCAAGCCCGTCAATAATTTGCTCGGTCACCAGCCGCCCATAATCCGTGGCATTTCGAGTCCCCACTATCGCTAAGGTTCGGGCTGGGTTCAAGTCTGCTGTTCCTTTTTTATAAAGAACAATCGGGCTATCTGGGATATTTCTTAATCGTCTTGGATAATCTTCATCAGACAAAAACACGGGTTTAATGCCTTTTTTTTCTAAGAAGGTGAGTTCTTTTTCTGCGATTTTAAGATAATCGTCCGTGTCTTTCAGGCCCCTTGCGTATCCCTTGCTAAACCCTGGAACATCTGCCACCATATCAGGTGTATCGAATACCGCCTGCGCGCTTCCGCAATAACTAATCAATGTCCTAGCACGCTTTGCCCCTACTCCTGGTAGCTTTGTCAAAGCAATATTATAAATCATCGGGTCTTCCATATTATTTAAGGTATTGGAGTATCTAGGATATTGCGGAGAGTTGAGATGCTCAAAAACTCCGACCAAAACCAAATACTTTGGGTCAATTTTTTTTTGTAACTATTTAGCTAGGTAGATTTTTGCCATAAAATGCCCTTTTTGCGTCTGTTTTTGCTATTTTTTTATCACGTAGCCTAGCTACGCTTCAAAAAAAAGAGCT
>CAYTLX010000033.1:0-6866 GCA_964438645.1 uncultured Saprospiraceae bacterium
TTGTGTAACAAAATGTCCTTTTTATGATTATGCAAAAAAATACCCTTTTTGTAAAAGCACTATTTCTAAAAATGAGCTGGCTAGAACAAGAGAATAGATTATGTAATATGCCTAAAATAAGCTCATAATTTTACGTTTGCAAGGGTATTACCATGTCACTTTTAAAAAAAAAGTACACTTTAAGTATAAAAGTATTATCTTTGCATCATACAAAGGATAACACCTTTCACACTATGAAACCTTAAGCGCAGAAACTTCTAGTAAGTTTTTGCGTTTTTCTTTTTAAGAAACCAAGTATGCCGCATAGATTACTGACATTTGCTTTATGTATTTGCTCATTTATGTTATCCGCTCAGGATAATTGGGAGCACATAAAGGTTATTGGATCTGTTGATGAAAAACCTGATACGGTCAAGGTTGATTTGTATGATACGCCAGAGTTTTCTGAAAAGGAACTGGAAAGAGCAATACCTTCTCTAAAATCAGAATATTCGGGATTTGCTATTGAGTTAATTACTTCGGAGCATCTATTGAGTCGAAATAATCCTGCATTGAGTGGATTTGGTCAACTTTTTATCGATCAATATGCAAATAAATATAGGTATCTATTTCCTGTTGAATATCATAGAAGAAAATCGGTTAAGCAATTTTATCGTAAGATAGTAAAACCTAAAGCGCCTAATTCCAAAGTCGTTCAGTACCTTAATGGGGTCAGGACTACAGAGTTTTCTTGGTGATAGGAGTTTAAAAGTATCTAGGGTTAATAGAAGTAACAGGATTCGTTTTGTTGATTCTGTATTGTAAGATGGCCTCTATACTCCCACTATTGAAGTTTTTTAATTTAGACATAGTCATGTCATAAGAAAGTCCAAAAAATAAAACTTGCGTAATTGGTACGCCCGCCATAATGTCTAAGGATTCTCCATATCCTTGGGTTATATTTCCACCTAGTCGATAACCTAGACCAATTTTGTATTTATCATCGTAAGTCGTCATTACGTTAACATCTGCATCAAAAGGAGCTCCTTTGACATATTTTAGAAGTACTTGGGGCGTCATTAAAAGTAATTTAGTGAGCTTCAGATGATAACCAGTCATTAAATAATAATGATGATTTTCCAAAGGAATACTTTTGTTTCCAATGGTTGCTTTTTGGATGTTGAGCATGTTAGGAAGTGATGCCCCTAAATAGAATTTATTCGCTTTGTAGTACACACCGATACCAAAATTTGGATTAAAGGTTGATTCGACTTCCGTAGGAATGCTGCTATCCATACTAATATCCGTAGAGCTAAAAAGTCGCTTGTCTCGATAGTTAATGTCTTGGTATTTGACACTTGCATTTATACCAAAGCCTAGGTAAGCTTCATTAATTTGGACTCTGTAAGCATAATTTCCTGCAAAACGTATTTTGTTACTGATGCCTATTTTTGAATGACTTAAAGAGAAGCCCATGCCCACTCTTTCTTGAGATAGCGTAAAATCAGCGCTTAGTTTCTGTGTGGAAGGGGCTCCTTCAAAGCCTATCCATTGACTTCTTGCGGTGGCATTGATGGTTAATGGCGCATCGCTGCCCGCAAAGGCAGGGTTGTACTCTAATTTATTGAGCATAAACAAGGTGTATTGCTCTTCTTGTTGTGCTTGGAGTATGCTTGCGCAAAAAAGGAATGCGGCTACAAAATAAATCCATGTTAAATGCTTCATAATCAGTATTTTACGGTAATAAATCCTTTTTTAGGAGCCGAGCCATCGCCCAATGAGAATATATAGTAATATGTACCTTCTTGGATATTTGCTCCACGATAAGTACCGTCCCAATCATTTTGGTAGTTTTTAGCATGATAGATTTCATCGCCCCATTGATTAAAGATAGATAAATCAGACTCCGAATATCCATTAGTCAATAAGCAGGGTATAATCAACAAATCATTAATTCCATCTTGGTCAGGTGTAAAAATAGTTGGAACCATGCAATCCGCCAATGCCCCGATTCTTAGTTCTACTGTTGTTTCGGTACAAGATGCACAAGTTTCGTTACATATTTGGTAGCTAAGGTAGTCCAAACCTACAAAGTCTTCCAGTGGTTGTAGCTTTATGTTACCACTTTTATCCATTTCTATTATCTTACAATTAGTCGGTGGCGTGGTTACTTCAATGGTATAGTCTGAATAGAATAAATCATTGGCACTTACATCGACAACAGATTGCATGCCATAGTCCAGGTCAAAAGTATCTGGATGTGCTATTGGCGTGGGTTGAAAATGAATGATTATGGTGTCTTTAGAAGCAGCTCCACAAGCTCCATTATTGATAGTCCACACAAAAGGATTTGCCCCAAAGGTTAAATTACACGCCATGGAGGATTCATTAGTAGGATTTAGTATTTCTGCTGCTGATTCATAAGTTGACCACAATCCATTATCCATACCTGTTAACTGCGTCGCATTTAGCGTAATACAGCTATCCGTACTACATAAAAATTGGTCAGCTCCAGCATCAGGCATACTACTGGAAATTCTTATTTTGACAGAATCTACACTTGATTCACAACCTTCATTTTGTAGTGTCCAATAAAAAGTATAGATTTTTCCTTTTTCTAGCCCCGTGATTTGGGTTTGTGGATTACTTGTATTGATTATTTTAATCATTCCTGTATTGGCTTGCATTTGGGGTTGAGACCATTTTCCTAGCGCATTTTGGGGAATTTCTGCATCCAAGAATAAGGAAGAAACATCACAAGTGTCTATAAAATCTCCTGCATTGGCCATTTCTACATCATGGATACTGACTAAGACCGTATCTTTAGAATAGTTGAGACAACCACCATACGATAAGCTCCACTCGAAACAATATTGTTCGTTAGGGAATATATCGGTAATAGATGTGATGTTATTGTCTGGATTACTTATCGTGACAAGGTCTCCACACACTTGAGACCAATTAGCTGTTCCAACACTTGGCGCATCTGCTTGTAATTCTACAGATTGGTTGGCGCAAGTGGTAATATCTGGACCAGCGTATGCCTGATTGGTGGGGACTTCATCTATTTGGATGCTGACAAAGTCTGAATGATTAGTGCAACCATTGTTTTGTACGGTGGCATAAAATGAGTTGGGGCCAAGTTGAAAATTAGATAAATCAGTCGTAATATATTTTGTAAAAAAGGAGGTTTGACCAAGGGTGTCATTTTGGTCATTAAGCCAAGTGTATTGTGCGCCAGGTACTTGCGAGCCATTAGAAATTTGTAGATTTATTTCGCCTCCTGTATGGCAGATTGGAGAAGTAAATTCAATGGTTGGTTTTGTGGGCAAGTCCTTTACAACGATATTAGTGGGGTCGGATTTTTCCGAAAGGCAATTTGCTAAAACAGTTTGCACAAAATAATTTCCTTGTTGATTGGGCTGAATATTTGATATAGTGGGGTGGCTTACACTATCTAAGCTGCCTTGTGGGCCAGTCCAAAAGTATTGTGCACCAGATACTTGGTTTGTGGATAGATGTAACGTTTCACCGTGACAAATAGGGCTATTGGATGTAGCGACTGGTTTGGAAGGTCTTGGTTTTATGGTAACAAAAATGCTTTGTGAAGTGTCCGAATGACAGGTGCCATTAGATACGATGGCAGCGTAAAGACCTTCGTCTAAAGAATTGGTGCCAGCTAAAGAAAAAGTAAAACTAGAATTGGTAATGGTTCCTTTTGGCGTAAGCCATTGAATGCTCGGTGAAATACTATCATAGTCAGATTGATTGGTAATGCTAAATTGAAAGGGCTCGCCATCACAAACAGAAATTGGCTGAATAGGCAGCTTGGGGGTTTGTGGCCTATTTACGCCGTTGACAAAGGTTGATTTTTGCTCAGATTGACAGCCAAATGTATCTGTAACGATTAGATAGTAGTATCCATTGATGCTTTCGTCGGCATTAGGGATGTAGGGCTCCGCTATAATTGCAGTGAATGCATTGTCCGCTGTCCATTGATACAAATAGGATGGGTCTGGTGGAAATACCGTCGGCTTAAGTTGTATGTCTTGACCATTGTAACAACCATCGGAAGTATTGCTAATGGCAGTAATTTTGGGTGGAATAATTGGTTCTACAAATATAGAATCTGTTGATTTACAACCAGCTCCAGTGATTCCTGTAAGGTAATACATCCCTTTAGTCGCAATGGTGGTCGGTGTATGCTTGATGGAAAAATATCCATTAGGCCCATTCCAAAATTGGTTGGTGGTCGTGGGCATCGATGAATAAGTCAAAGTCATAGGATTTCCCTTGCAGACATGCAATATAGGCTCAATAGCTAAAATAGGATTCGGATTAACGATGACTTCTATTTGGCTTGGCGCTGATTGACATACACCATCCTTTGCAACGACAGACCAAGAACCTGAATGAACGGCATCTACTTGGTATGCTAAAAGATGGGTTTGGATGGTTGTATCAATATTATTAGGCCCTAGCCAATGCAGGTTGGTTGTTGGTTGATAGTTAGTCACATTAAGGGTTAAGGTATCCTTATTGCAAAGTGGGACGATAGAAGCAATGGTGGGATTATCTGGGGTCTCAAGGATGGTTAGCTCTGTGGTGTCCGGCTGATAGATACATCCATTTTTGGTCGCAGAAATAATGTATAATCCAGATTGATTGGTATCAGTTGCCTGAAATTGAGTTGTGGGATTTGGTGAAGAAAATAGTGGACCAGACCAATTATACTGTACATCTATGGCTGGATTAATAATGCCTAAGTTGACTTGTTCTCCTTGACAAATACTTAGTGATTTATTGATGACGGAAAGGTTAATCTCTGGGTTAACCAATACATTAATAATATTAGATTGGGTAGAATTACATCCGTTTATATTAACAATTGCGTAGTAATTATATTGACCTTCCGATGGATTTTGAATGGTTAGCGCATTGGTATTTGTTGAGCCTATTAAGCTACCATTTGGCGGAAGCCCTTGGTACCAATTATAAATAACCGTACTACCTGCAAAACCTTGTGTGTTTAAGATGATGGGCTCGCCTGGACATATTGAAGCACTGTTGGATGAGAGAACAGGTGGGTCTGGCAAGGCATTAAGTTGTACTTGAACAGAGTTGGATGCCATACAACTGGTAAATCCTGTGATGGTTACGGAATAGGAGCCTGTTTGAATATTAGTTGGATTTGGAATGACAGGATTGGCTATCTGTGAAGAAAAACCATTTGGGCCATCCCATTCATAGTTATAGACATTTCCACCGTTTGATGTTGGCGGGTTAGCGAATAAAAACAATGTGTCATTGCCACATACTCCTTGAGTGAAAACAGGGTTAGGGGGTTGATTGTTTACTTGTACAAATGCCGTATCTTGCCCGATATTTCCTGAAGCATCTATAACCGTCAAGACGATTGGCAAAGTATTTCCTGCTTGATCGCAAGTAAAAGTGGCAGGCGTTAAAAACATGGTGTCAATCATGCAATTGTCAAAACTACCATTATTAACGATGTTGGGATCAATATTAGTTGTTGTTGTGCCAGAAGGATTCACTGTCACATTGGTATTAAGTGCAATTGCGGTAGGTGCTATGGTGTCTAAAACGGTAATATTCCATTGGCAAGTACCTTGTAAGCCACTATTGTCTAATACAGAGTATTCGATAGGATAAGCACCAGGGCTTAGATTTAGGGAAGTAGGCTTTGCAGCCAAAACGAATCCACTGGTGTCTAGTAGTGCATAGCGAACGGTCGTATTTTCATAATTCAAAGAAAGCAAAACGCTTGTTGAGCCATCCGTTTGGTCAGAATTTAGATTTCCGCAAGGATTGATAAAATCGGAATAAGTACTTGCGTCTGTCTCAGGAATGAGTTGAATGAAAAGATGTCCGTCATTCGCCCAGTCATTTAGATTGTTTTTAGATAAAGTAATTGATGTCGTCCAATAATTATTGCATTCATCAGCTTGTGGGGCGTATTCTGTTTTTCCTAGGTAGGTATTGTTTTCTCCATAGACCAAAAAATGCTCGCCTTGATTGGCATTATCTCCTTTAAATTGAATTTGGATGAAGGCATCATTGATGGCATTGGGAGAGACGCCTGTAATGTCAAAAGTAATGTTTTCTGGGATAATTCCTGCATTTCCATTGCTACTAAATATAATGGCGGTAGTATCTGATTGATACATAAACTCACTGCCATAATTGCAATTATCCGTAATATTGATGGGATAGGGCAAAAGTATCGTTTCTTGACATTGATTTTGGGCTACATAAATTGTTGTATCTTGAGGACAAGTAATGATAGGTGGCTCCGCATCATTAATTTGAACTTGAAAAGAGCAACTATCTTTATTACCTGAACAATCTTCTACAAAGTAATGAATGGTGTGTGCACCTAGGTTGAAATCAATGTTTGATGCGTTGGGCCAGCTTTGTTTGGCACCGCTATCTATGGCATAAGTAATAGAAAGTGGCGTGTTAGGAATAGCATAATCAAATGATAATGTGGCTGTTACGCTCCCATTAGGGCAGATATTATTAATCGCATCTTCTCCTGTCCCTGCGGAAATAAGGCTTAACTGTAAGCTACCGTCTTTTAACCAATTGGCTAATTGCTGGATGGGAATATTAGTAAAAGTAGTGGTGCTGTTTCCACATTGAGTGGGTGTGTGATAGGTTTGCCCAATAAGTGTACTATCTTCTGAAAACACATAAAAGAACTCCGTGGTTGCTTCTGCGTCAACTTCCGTTAACTCAATCGTTAGCTGAATATTTCCAGAAATGGAAGTAATAGGTACGTTGGTTGTTAGGGGGATATTTAGAGTAACGGGCGTATCGTTGGCATTGGTTCCACTAGGATTAGTGATAGCAACGGTATTAGCGAT
>CAYTLX010000033.1:6876-11016 GCA_964438645.1 uncultured Saprospiraceae bacterium
TTCCGTATTAAAAGTAAATGTGCAAGCATCATAATAAGATGCGGGGTTGGGCAATGGCATATTACGACTACAGTTCAAGGTGTCGTTGACTTGAACGATGTTTTCTGGACAAACGACAACTGGGGCTTCATCATCAAGTACTGTGATGGTTTGTATCGCCTGACTATGATTTCCACAATTATCTGAAGCTATCCAATGACGAGTGATGGTGTAGTTATAATATCCACAATCGGATGGATTGGCTGATTGAGTGGACGTCTCATTCTGAGTGATGAATACATCATTGTCGCAGCTATCTACGGCGGTTAGTGTGGCGAAACTGGGTATATTGTTGCAGTTTACGGTGGTATCTGACGGTATATCCTGGATAGTGGGCGCCAATGTATCTATTACTTGGATACTTTGAGTGATTTGGCTCTGGTTTCCACAAACGTCATAGGCTGTCCAAGTTCTGATAATTTCATAGGTATCGGCACAATTTCCTAAGTGGATATTTTCGTCCTTTTGATAAGCGACTTGGGCACATTCATCGGTTGCGATTAAATCTTGAAAACTAGGGATTTGATGACATTGTGCGGTTAAATCTTGTAGATTAGTCGTAAACACAGGGGCGGCAGTATCCTGAACAGATACTATTTGCTGGAAAGATGTTTCGTTTCCACAATGATCTTGAATAGTCCAATTTCTCGTAATCGTATAGTTATAGTGATTACAACTCTGTGGATTGGTGTTTTGAGTGTTGCTTTCGCTAAAAATTTCCGTAAGGTTTTGGTCACAATCTACTGCATCTAGTCCGTTTCCTAGGTGGACAGCACTTGGTATTTGCTGGCAATTTACGGTCAGATTGCTTGGAAGGTTGGATATTATTGGCGCTATAGTGTCAACAATCTGAAAGTTTGCGGGTGCATCCTTAGTGTTTCCACAACTATCTGTGACAAAAAAAGTGACTACGAAGTTGGTGTCGCAGGTAAATGAAAGATTATTAGGTGCGTTGTGGGTAATCGAAGCAATGCCTGAAGGGTCATTGGCTTGAATGGTATTTACATTTTGCGTAAGCCAAGCTACGAAATTTGCCTGATAGCCTTCGCAAGCCGTTTGTCCATTTTGGGGCCATTGGGTGATTTGCGGTGGAGATTGGTCTGGATTTAAGATTAAAGTTTGGGTAAAAGTAGATTGATTACCAAAAGTATCCACAGCCATCCATTGCCTAAAAAATTGTCCACCAGCACAGGTGTCTGAAAGCGTTGATTGAGTATAATTAATGGTCACTGGACCACAATTGTCCGTTGCGGTTACATTGGCGGGTGGTGGAACATCCGCCAGTGAATTGTAGAAGAGATTATTTGCAGGCAGAGAACTTGCGTCAAAAACAGGGGCAATAGTATCTGCAAAGTAAATATCAAAAGTAAAGGTGTCAATATTTCCTTGATTATCCGACGTGGGTACATACATTGTCGCTGTATGCCCTGCCTGAAAAAAGTCTCCATAGTCAAATCCAGCTCTTTGATAATCATAATCCCAGTTAACTTGGGCATTAATTGTGGAAGTGATGACGACGCTATCCCCATTAAATGTATAGGGAGCCGTACAAGAATTATCCACAAAAATGGTATCAGGACCCAAAAATGTGAAGTTAAAATTTTGGGCATGTATGGAGCTATGCGCCAAAAAGAGCAGCAGTAATATAGGTAACAATACCTTATTAGACCAAAGTAATCGGGCAGCCATTAGTGTTAAGTGCGGTTTTTAAGTCTTGTAAAGTGTTTTTCTTAAGGTGTTGGGTGTACAAATATATATATTTTTGGTATAAAAAGCCATTTTATGGGCGCTTAATACTGTAATAAGGGTAGTTTTATGGTATAATCAAGTAACGGTAATAAGAAAACGCCGTTCAGACGAATAGCTTGGATAAATAATGCGTAATCAACTTTGGAAATAACGCTACTTATGATATGTAACCAATATGGTATAAAGCATCTCCCCTTTTTATCACTGGAAAGTTATTAATGGCAATGATATATCCATCGGACTTTGTTTTTATTGGGGTCGATGATTGACCATAAGTATCCGTTACATATCCCAAGGTTTGACCTTTTTGAATCTTCTGACCATTTTCTATAATGGAATGAAACATTCCAGCAATGGGGGCACGTAGCCATCTTCTTTTTTTGAGTAAAACACTTTCTTTTTTGGGTATGCTTGCTTCTTTTTCAAGAAAACCAAGATGCGAAAGTAAATTTTTGACCCCTTGAATACCTACTTCAATGGCATATTCATTTAATCGGTTGGATTCTCCCCCTTCAAATACGATGACAGGAATACCATGTTTGTGTGCTTCCTTGCGGAAAGACTTATCAATTAGGCTAGATTCGAAGCGAAAAGGAGCATTGAATATTTCAGCTAATTGAGCGCCTATTTTTGAGCCCTTGGTGTATCGAATTTGTGGATAGTTACTGCGTTGTTCTCCACCTGTATGAAAATCCACGGCAAAATCTATATTTGCAGCAATCGCTTTGGTGTGATAATACGCTATTCTACTGGCTAGCGATCCATTTTTACGGCCAGGGAAGTATCTATTGATGTCTTTTCCAGAAACTTCTCTGGATGAGCTCAAAAAGCCAAATATATTCAAAATGGGTACCACGATGACACAACCTGTTACAATTTCAAAAGTATTTTCTGCTAGTAGTCGTCGGATCAATTCAACGCTATTCACTTCATCCCCATGCAACCCGCCTTGAATAAGCATAGTTGGACCAGGATTTTTACCGTTAAAAATGAATACGGGGATTTTTATAAGAAGACCCGTAGGCAATCGATCGACTTCAAGATGGATGAGTTTATGCTCCCCTAGTCCGATTTTGTGCCCTGCGATTTCTACGATTTCGTTTTTATGATTTGATGGAAACATTTTCTTCAAGATGGATGATTATTTCTTTTGCAATATTGACTTTTGTGGCTGCTTCGATACCTTCTAAGCCCGGAGAGCTGTTGACTTCTATGAGAAGAGAGCCATTGTTGGAACGAATCATATCTACTCCCGCCACAGGCAATCCTAAATACTTCGTTGCTTTTAGAGCCATTTTCTTTTCTTGTTTGGTGAGCTGGACTTCCATGCCTTTGCCACCTTGATGTATATTTGACCGAAACTCTCCTTCTTTACCGATTCGTTTCATGGCTGCTACGATTTTGTTGCCTACCACAAAAGCCCGGATATCTTCTCCGTTTGATTCTTTGATGAATTGTTGTATCAGGATACTCGTGTCCATTTTGTAGAAAGTATCCAAAATGGATTTGGCAGACTGGATGGTTTCCGCAAGGATGACCCCCTTACCTTGTGTACCTTCTTGAAGTTTAATGATGACGGGCGGCCCACCCAATAAGGCAATTTGTTCATCAATATTTTTAGGGTTGATGGCAAAAACAGTGGGTGGAATCGGGATATGTTTTCGATTGAGAATCTGAAGTGTGCGTGCTTTATTACGTGAGCGTAATATGCCCAAAGAGCGAGCGGTACTATACAGACCATTCATTTCAAATTGTTTGACTACTGCTGCGCCGTGCTTAGTGACCGTCGTGCCTATCCTTGGAATAATTGCGTCCGCAAAATCTATGATATTGTGTCCTTTTAGGTATATCGTGGGCTGATGTGCCCCTAGTTTGACGGTGCATTTGGTGTGATTGATGACAATCACTTGGTGACCAAGCAACTCCGCTTCTTCAGCTATTCTTTTGGTAGAATAGATGCTTTTATTGACCGATAGGATAAATATTCTCAACTTTTAAAAGTTATTTTGTTTTGTTAAACCCATTTTTGGGTACAAATTGATGCCAAATTAGTGTTTTTTTACTCGTACTCAACATATAATTAAGTTTTTTAATAGAAAAAACGCCAATTTCGGTTCATTTTTGCCATAAATGGCGCTTTTCAGTTGCTTTTGTGTTAATAGTCCTTTAATTTAGCCGTCTGTTAGTGATTAAGAATAGTTGCTAGCATTGCTAAACATTTAAATTTTGACCTTGAACAAGTCAATCTTTATTATTTCATGGGAACTAAAATTTGAAATATGGGAATAGTACAACGTTTACTATCTTTACCTTCAAATCCCGAACATATCCACAAGCTTGAACCTTTTCTTG
>CAYTLX010000034.1:0-10995 GCA_964438645.1 uncultured Saprospiraceae bacterium
ATCAATAGGCTGGCTTTCGCCAAACCCCTTGTAAGTCAACTGATTAGCTGACACCCCTTGCTGAATCAAATAATCATAAACAGCCTTTGCACGCTGCTCAGAAAGCAATAGATTAGCGGCTTCAGAGCCCACATTATCGGTATGACCATTAATCTGCATTTTTAGGTTTTTGGCATCCTTTAGCATTTGGGCAACCCGATCTAATTCAAAATCAGAGCTCGCCTTTAAGTGAGCTGACCCTGAGTCAAAAAATACATTTTTCAAAATCACGACCTGCTTTTCGCCCATACTTGATGAAGGCTTAACAATAATTTTTCGGAGCTTTGCCACCAAAGAAAAGGGCTTTTCAAAAGAAGCGGGCTGATTTAATTCATAATTTTCTGAAAAGAATAAATAGCCATCTTTACTGACATTTAAGGCATAATTACCCTGCGGCAATACCACCAAGAAAGTTCCATCTTTATCAACCTGCGCCTTATAGAATGGCTTTTTGGTTTTCAAATCGACCAATTCAACCAATGCCCCCGCCAACTTTTGATTCGAATCAAAATCCAACACTTCCCCTTTTACATAAGTCACCAAATCTGGGCGAATCTCTTCAGGAAGCTCAAACTCAAATATATCAATCGCTCCACCAAAAAAATCGCCTTCAGAAGCACTTTTCTCTGGGCCTGCAAAATACCCTTTGCGACCATCCAGACTCACGACCAAAGCGCCTTGAATGCCTTCATCGTTGATAGGATATCCTAAATTTTTGGCTTTTGACCATTGCCCATTGGCTAGACGTTTACTAAAAAACAAATCGCCCCCGCCCATTCCTGGATGCCCATCCGACATAAAATAAAGCGTTTTTCCGTCAGGATGAATAAATGGTGCTTGATCAGCTCCCGATGTATTGATAGAATCCCCCAAATTATGTGGCGGTCCCCATTTGCCTATTTCATTCCGATAACTCACCCAAATATCTCTACCGCCAAGCCCGCCAGCTCGTTCACTAGCAAAATAAATAGCTTGACCATTGGCCGAAAGGCTTGGCTGTGCATCCCATTTCTTAGAATTCACCGCTGTGCCCATTTTTTTGATGGTCGTCCAGCTTCCGTCTTTCTTTTCAGAAAAATAAATATCGCAGCTTCCCCTTGAGTATTGGTCCCGCCCACAAATCGTCATCGCCAAAAAACGCCCATCTGAAGAGATGCATTGAGCCCCTTCGTTTTTATCCGTGTTTATGTCTTTCATCGGGACTGCGGGCAAAAATTGACCATTCTCCTTGCGGGAAATATAAAAATCTTCTTGATTATGGACTCGACGAGTAAAAATCAAAAACTGTTCATCTGCCGTAAAAGAAGGTAGGTACTCGGGCTCAGAAGTATTGATATTGGGGCCTAGATTTTTGGGTTTAAAGGGCAAAGGGTGTCTAACGGCTTCTTTGGCAAAACGCCAATTGGCGAGTTTCTTTTCCCCCTTAACACGTCTTCTACCTTTGATTTTGGGATAACTCAAATACTTTTCACCTAGCTTAATGGCTTGCTCATAATCTTTTGATTTTGTGGCCATTACAGCTAAAGTATAGTAGATTCTAGGTTGATAATCTGGTGCCAATTTTATTACTTTCTCAAAATAAGTCTTCGCCGTAGCCCAATCACTTTGCTCATAATAGACTCCGCCTAGTTTTATGATGGCATCCACCAATAAAGGATCCTTTTTCAATGCCTTTTTATACTGTCCAATGGCTTTATCCAATTGCCTTTTCTGCACATATTCATTTCCTTTTTTATAAGCACCCAACGCATGTGAATTCGTGGTTTTACGAGTAGTATATGTACCCGATTGCATCTTGGTTTGCGCCTTTGTGCCGACACAACCTGTCAGAAAAAGGAAAATAAATAATACGCTTGAGAGTAGGAATTTCATCTGCTAAAATTTTACGAAGTCGGTCAACTAGGTCAAAACGAAAAATATGCCGCAATTGGTATATTACGCAATATGTGCATAAAAAAACTCCTTTGGCAGAACCAAAGGAGTTTTTTTTATGCAGTTAAATATTGCTTAACGACGTTTTTTGCGTCTTTTAGATTTAAAGTGTTTTCCACCTGAATCATCATTACCAGTCGCACTACCTGTACGAGTCATAGCACATCTAAACCCTAAAGTTCTATCTGCATCATCTTCGTCACGGAAACGACGAGTACCAGGAGACAACCAATAAGCACGGTCTGCCCAAGAGGCTCCCTTAATAACTCTAGTCTTATCAGAAATCAAAGTAGAAATACCCGTACCATAAGCTACTTCAGAAGATTCATCTCCATCCATATAGTTTAGTACGTTCCCTTTTCTATAATTTTGACGACCTGCTGCTTTGTC
Organism: uncultured Saprospiraceae bacterium; assembly: GCA_964438645.1. Lineage (GTDB taxonomy): Bacteria > Bacteroidota > Bacteroidia > Chitinophagales > Saprospiraceae > HyVt-613. The sequence continues at coordinate 2,362 of CAYTLX010000034.1, forward strand.
AGCGGTAACTTCTACATACTTTAAGCGACCAAGACTATCCTTTTCCACAGGCTTACCATCTTCATCCAACTCAACATCTTTAAAGACATTACCACGGAAAGGGTTTAAATCCTGAGATTCACCATCTTGAAGTGTTGTACTTGTCATAGGACGATATACATCCGCCGTCCATTCAGACACGTTACCTGCCATGTTATACAATCCAAAGTCATTCGCTTGGAAAGTTCTAGCAGGAGAAGGCACGTTTGCTGCATCGTTCAAATTACCTGCAACCCCCATGTAGTCACCACGCCCTTTCTTAAAGTTAGCTAAGATAGTACCATGATATCTATCTCTTTTTTGGTATCTAACAGTGTTACCATTCCAAGGGTAGATTCTTCTATCGGAGATATTTTCATCTTTTTCAGAAGTCAAGTTACCGACAAGCGCCAAGGCAGCATATTCCCATTCTGCTTCAGTAGGCAGTCTGTATTCGGGAAGTAAGATACCGTCTTCAAACCGAACAGGTCTTTCACCACCCGTCTTCAAATCCTTTAGATTCTTGCGGACATCACCCGTATATTGACCCGCCAAATAAGCTTCAGAGTTAAAGTTATCAGCATCTTTTTGATCAGGATTCATATTTAAGATGCCCTTGTCTATTAGGATACTTTCATTTACACGATCTGATCTCCATTGAGAGTATTTATTGGCTTGTTCCCAATTAACACCTACGACAGGATACTCATCAAAAGATGGGTGTCTAAAATAAGTCTTCACTAACGGCTCATTATAAGATAGTTCTTCACGCCATACTAATGTATCAGGTAAAGCACCGACCATTACTTCTGGATAAGTTTCTCCAAAAACTCTACCTAACCAGTAGATGTATTCTTTATAGTCGATATTACGGACTTCTGTTTCATCCATATAAAAGGAAGAAACCGTGACCCGACGTGGAATACTATTCCATTCGAACATCACATCTTGCTCGGTCATACCCATCAAGAAGGTACCCCCTTGAATAAGTACTAAATTAGGTCCTGTTTCTTGACCTTGGTAATCTTTCTTTTCAAATCCACCCCATTTTTGGTCATTGTATTTCCAACCTGTGGTAGATGATACTTCTTTCTTTCTTCCACATGACGAAAAGACAATCGTGGAAGCCATTAGGAGTAGTAAGCTAAACTTTAGCAAATTCTTCATTTGACGAATAGTTTTAATGAACTGCAAATATATAAAAAAACGGTAAACAATTACTGAATTCCGCAATCAAACGTATGTGTGCGTAAAAAAATTTTGTTTTTGACAAAAATCATCGAAAAAGTCCAAAACAATCTCTGTATTTGGCATTCCTTCGCTTCCTTTTGGCATTTTCGCTTTGGTCAAAGTTAAAAATCAGGGATATCTCATGGCTTCCAGACGATGCGTTAGTCAATTCCGAAAGGGTATAATCATAAGAATAACCTATTTTAAAGATGCCTTCCGATAATCCTACCGATACTTTTACGGCATCGCGGTTACTTTGGGCTTGTCTATAGCCCAAGCCTGCAAAAAATCTGCCAAAACCTGCAAAGACATCAAAATCCAATTGGCTGAAATCAGATTGTTTGAACCATCCTATGTTTGGGGAGATATAAAATCTATCTGGGGCTCCTGTATTTTGCGAAAGCGAAATCTGCCCACCAACCTGCGCATTAAAGCGGATTGGCAGTCCACCATATAGATTTTGTGAAACATCCAAAAGCTGATTATTGGGTGTATTCAAGTGCGACATGGCATATCCTACATAAAACTTCTTATTGTAGAGCAATACTCCTGCTCCTATATCCAAATAAGTCTTAGACAGGGGGTCGATTACTTCTGACGGCGACCCACCACCACCAATTACAGGATCAATATCATCTGGGAACAACAATTTATTCCCGCCGACTCGATTAGCTATTGCCCCTACTTCTATGCCCAATTTTAGAAAAATATCTTGAGTAGGCTCTAGCTGATAAGCATACATTCCCCGTGCTTCCGTGGTCACATACAGGCCATCCCCTGCATTATCAGCCTGAACCGAAAACCCGATTCCACTATGTGCTCCATCAAAAAATTGAGAGTAACCGATATTATAGGTGATATATGCCTTTTGAAAGCCTGGCCATTGATTGCGGTAGTTGAGATTAACCAAAGGGAGCTCCGTCAACCCCGTAAAAGCAGGATTAAACTTGGCTGGGGCAGCATAATACTGTGTAAATACGGCATCTTGACCATATCCAATCACACTATAAACCATAAAAATGTAAAGTACAATACCCTTTTTTAGCATTATAAGGATGATTTTTTAGCTAACTTTGCAAGACTTCTATGCAAAAGTAACTCTAAAACGCCTAAATCTTAACATATGTTATCATATACTTCACTTTTTAATTTCCCGTTTAGGGAGTAACAAATGAAAAATAATTGATTATGATTGCTTCTAACCGTACCCATACCTTCTTGGCTTTTTGTCTTTTCTTCTTTTGGGGACAGACCTTTTTTGCGCAAGCATTAGACAATATACAGGTGTCTCTTCAATGGGATCAAGCGCCTACTTCGCATTTTATCGGTCAAAAAGAACTCAAAATCTGGTATTTCGATGGAGCTCAGTACCCAAGTGCTCATCCGACTTTACCCCAATATTCGACTCGAATTGCGCTACCAAGCCATGGAAAAATCACCACTTCTTTCCAAAGCATCAAAACTTCCCAATTTGAGCCAATGGGCGTCATCTTTGATATTGACAATACGGAGCCGATTATTAAGGTAGATTACGAGCAAGAACGAGATCGATTCTTTGCACGAGTTTCTGTTTTTCCTATTTATGGCCAATCTGGCAACTATGAAAAACTAAATGATTTTCTGATTCGCCTTCAATTTACCCCTACCCCACAGCAAGCGACGACGAGGGGCATTCCGACTAAGAAATCCAAACTCAGAAATGGAGATATTTATCAATTTTCTATCTCAGAGAATGGTATCCACAAACTAGATGCGAACTTCTTGAAAAACCTTGGAGTAGATTTAGCCAGCATCAATCCCCAAAACATACACATCCTTGGAAATGGCGGGGCGAGACTCCCCGAGCTCATTGCGACGGACAGGGTGGATGACCTTGCGGAAAATGCCATTTGGGTATCGGGGGAGAGCGACGGTAAATTTAATGACAACGACTTCATCCTCTTCAATGCAGTTAGCACCAAGCCCATGGTCAAACGCTCTGACACTACTTACCAAATCAACAACAACCCTTATTCGGACAAAGCTTACTACTTTTTGAAGATAGATGACCTTGCGGGAAAAAGGATACAAAACCAAAACTCCTTACCAGCATCCAATAACATAGTTGACTACTACCTAGAATGCAAGAAATATGAAAAAGATAAAGTGAATCTTTTGGATGCGCATCCGTCATCTGAAGGAGGAGGCAATGAATGGTTTGGCGAAATATTCAAAGCACAAAAAACACAGTCTTTTAGTGATAAAATTAGCTTTAAAAACATCATCAAGAACAAAGTCGCTCAGATGCGTGTTCGCTTCGCCGGATACAAATATGGGGACTCCAATACCGTAAATACTCCTTTTGCCATGTCCGCAGATGACCAAAAATTAAACACCATCTTACGTGCAACAGGTACTGGAGACTGGGTGGATGCTGCACGCATCAAAGATTTCTACTTAAAATACACCCCCAAAAATAACCAACCCGATATTAACATTTCTTACATGGTCAATACAAGTGCGGGAAAGGGCTGGCTGGATTTTATAGAAATTAATGCCTACCAAAAACTCATCTATGATAATGAGCCGTTTATTTTTGGCAGCCTGACGGTACCGAACAGCCCTACGACTTTCTCCATTTCTTCGTCATCTAACGATCTCATGATTTGGGACATCTCTTCACCTTTAACCCCTGTCAATCAATCATTTGCGCAAGCTTCAAATAAGATTGAGTTCACTGCACAGACAGATAATTTGAAACGATATGCCGTTTTTGAATTAAACGACAACTTCCCCCAACCTGAAGCCATAGGAAAAATAGACAACCAAAATATTCACGCCATCGACAGAGCGGATTTCATCATCATCTATCATGAAAGCTTAAAAAATGAAGCGCTTAAATTAGCAGCACATCGGACGACTTATAGTAATATGAAGGTGGTGACTGTTGATATAAATGATATCTATAATGAATTTTCTTCAGGAGCACTAGACCCAACGGCTATCAGAGATTTTGCCAAAATGGTCTATGATAGAGACCCAAACTTTAAATACCTTTTATTAATGGGGGATGGCTCCTATGACGCTAAAAACATCAATGACAATGCCAGCAATTATAATTTAATTCCTGTCCGAGAAACACAAAACTCGGTGGATAGAATTGACACTTATCCTTCCGATGATTTTTATGCGCTTCTGAGTAACAATGAAGGCACTTATGACTTAGCAGGTGCGCTTGACATTGCGGTTGGTCGGATTACCGCAAGGACGGCAGAAGAAGCCAATGCTATCGTGGACAAAATCATCTATTATGATACCAATCCAGGTACGCTAAAACCATGGAGAACCCGACTCATGAGTATTGGGGATGATGGAGACTCCAATACCCACATGAGCCAAGCCGACCAAACAGCCAATACGACAGAAACGAATCATAAGATGTTTGCGACTAAGAAGGTTTTTCTTGATGCCTACCCCAAAGTACCCGCCCCATACGGTGCTCGCTTTCCAGAAGCGACCAAACAAATTAATGATGCTGTATTGGCAGGCACATTAGTCATCAATTATTTTGGACATGGAGGAGCCAAAGGCTTAGCGCAAGAAAGAGTATTGACGCTTCAGTCCATCAAAAAATGGTCCAACATCCTAAACAACCTACCTTTAGTCATTACGGCTAGCTGTTCTACAGCAGGTTTTGATGACCCCATTATAAAAACCTTTGGCGAAGAATTACTCAAAAACCCTACGGGGGGTGCTATTGCCTTATTTTCTACGGTACGACCTGTTTACTCTTCTACTAACAAAGCGCTCATTGATGCTACTTACCCCGAAATTTTCAATTCTACCAATGGAGAGAAACGGACGATTGGAGAAATTCTTAGAATTGGTAAAAACAAAGCTGGACATACGCACAATGAGCGTAAATTCCTTTTGTTAGGCGACCCATCCATGCCTTTGGCATTGCCAGATAAAAACCAAGTAATCACTGACCAAATCAATGGCACAAGCATACAAGCTGTTGATTCTGTGGCCATTGCACCACTCACCAAAGTCATCATTACAGGGCATATTGCCGATGCACAAGCACAAAAATTGTCGAATTTTAATGGCAAAGTATATGTGACTATATTTGACAAAAAAGCAAATTTTAAGACGCTAGGACAAAGTAATCAACCACTGCCTTATACAGACAGAAAGGGCATCATCTTCAAAGGGGTGGCTTCTGTTTCTTCTGGAGATTTTCAGTTTACCTTTATCGTACCTAAAGATGTGGTCAGTCACGGGTATGGCAAAATACTTTATTATGCTTCTAATGAAGTTGATGCTGATGCGGCAGGTTATACTGAAAAATTATACATCGGCGGTGGTAATGGGGTAACGATTTCTGACGATACCCCCCCTATTGTTGAATTATTCATGAACGACGAAAGCTTTGTCTCGGGGGGAGTCACGAATGACCATCCGACCATTTTTGCCAAAATATCTGACGACAGTGGGATAAATATCTCTGGAAGTGGTATCGGACATGATTTGACCGCTACGGTCGATGATGACATCAAAGTAGCTAATAATTACTACGAGACCCTGACAGATGACTATACAAGTGGCGAATTACGCTATCCTTTGGAAAAAATAAGTGCTGGAGAGCATACCATTTCTGTAAAGGCATGGGATGTTGCCAATAATTCTGGAGAAGCTAAAATTACTTTTTTCGTTGCCGAAACGGAAGGAGCAGCCTTAGCCCATGTACTAAACTACCCAAATCCTTTTACGGATCGGACTTCTTTTCAATTTGAGCATAACTTATCTGGCCCTACTCGTGCAAGAATTAATATTTTCTCTGTTGATGGAAAAATCATCAAAACCATCGACAAAGACCTTTCCTTAGAAGGGTTTAGAGTGACTGATATTCAATGGGATGGCAAAGACGACTATGGTGACCAACTGGCCAAAGGTGTCTATCTCTATCAAGTAAAGATAACTTCTGAAGTCGATGACAAAAAATCTACGACTAGCGGATTTGAGAAATTAGTGATTATGAAGTAAGTTCATTTAGGTACAAAATGCGGGCAGTAGCAGCCGAAGGCAATGGAATGTGACATTCATTTCGCACCTTCGAGTAGCACAGCGTTACGAGTCTAGCTAGGGCGACTCAAAAGAGCCTATTTGACGCCGAAAACTCTTTGAACGCTACGTTTAGTAACCTTTGAACAAAAATAGGGAACAAAGCCCATTTCAAAAAACCACTTGAAACGTCAAAGCACCAATGCAAAACATAGGGGATTGGGCTACAAATAGACAAATGACAGAATATTGTCAATTAGGATTAAGCCTCCCCAAACCCCACAAGAATAAGAGAAGATGCCAAAAAATAGGTTTCTTTTGAGCATAAAAACTAGAGTTTCTAGTGAATGCAAAAATTTGTATAAAAAACTTTCTGGTGATAAAATAAAGTCTTAAATTAACTGTTATCTATAAGCTTGGTGATACTTTTTTCAAGTTTAATGGTATAGAAAAATGTATCTTTGCACCAACAAAACGATAACAACCAATCAAATAGTGATAAATTGGAATATATTTTGCTCTAGTTTATCAAAAAACAACTTTTTATGAAAAAATTGGCACTATTATTTTTGATATTTTTGGGCTTTTCCGTCAACAACCAAACCAATGCTCAAGTCAGACGGGAGTGCGTAAATGGTATTGACCCTGCAACTGGTCAAGCCTGCTCCAATGTCATCATCACATCCATTCCTTTTCTAAGAATAAACCCAGATGCCCGATCAGGTGCAATGGGTGATGCGGGATTAGCAACATCAACGGACCCTAATGCCATGCACTTTAACGCATCTAAGCTAGCCTTTTCTGACCAGCCTGTTGCCGTTTCTGCGACTTATACACCTTGGTTGAGAGCTATTGGTCTAAATGATGTCTATCTAGCCTATTTGACGGGATATTACAAATTAGATAAATTACAAACTATAGGATTGGGGCTGCGCTTCTTTTCTATGGGTGAAATTAACTTCACCAATACTGAAGGAGAATCCTTAGGCAACGGCAAACCACAAGAATTTGAGCTCAAAGGGGCTTATGCCCGTAAGTTGACTGAAAAATTTGCGGTAGCCATAGGTGGCAAATTTGTTTACTCCAATCTAGCCGCAGGACAATCTCTAAATGGTATCGACATCAAAGCAGGTAAGATTGGAGCGGCCGACATTTCCATGACGTACAAAACACCCATGAAGCTTGGTACTACTTCTAGTAACCTATCGGTAGGATTAGCACTTACTAATATGGGTACAAAAATTACTTATACCAATTCTAACGAAAAGGACTTCATCCCTTCTAATATTGGCATTGGTGCTGGATGGGAGTTTGAATTTGATGAATTCAACAAGCTAGGCGTATTCCTTGATTTCAACAAACTCATGGTGCCGACTCCAGGTACGGGACATAAGGACGACACCGCCGTTAGTGGCATGTTTGCTTCTTTTGGCGATGCCAAAGGGAAAGAAGAAATTAAAGAAATCATGACATCTTTTGGTATAGAATATTGGTACGACAATCAATTTGCGGTAAGAGCAGGTTACTTTGGTGAAAACAAAAACAAAGGAAATAGAAAATATTTTACTGCGGGGCTTGGTCTTAAATACAGTGTTTTTGGGCTAGACTTATCGTACCTAATCCCTGCTGGTCCTGTGCAAACCAATCCACTTGCCAATACACTTCGTTTTACCATTAGCTACTTGATTGACAATAATCTAGGCGAAGATATACCACAATAAATAATGGAGCTTACGCCGAAAAGTCGTTGTAGTCTAAAGTTAAAGGAGTAAAATTTTGTTTTGTGCAATTGGTAAATCGTTCAACTGACACCAAATAAACGCATTGATAAAATATATAGCCTACAGAATAAAAATTTTGTGGATTCTCCAAACAAAAACGCATATCGACCTTTCAGAACGGATTCAACAATTCAATAGGCTTTCGCCAAAAAGGACAATTAGGTTACGCTTAATTGTCTTTTCTTTTGTCACCAACATTAAACTATCATGAAGCTCGATCAATCCTTTTGGGAAGAAAAATACAAGCATCATCGCACGGGATGGGATATCGGCGGAGTCAGCCCACAGCTTCAAGATTACTTTGGAGACCTTACGGAAAAAAATCAAAAAATCTTGATTCCAGGTTGTGGCAATGGATATGAAGCGATTTGGTTAGCTCAGAACGGGTTTACCGATGTAACGGTTATCGACTTAGCCGCCACACCCTTAGCTCATATACAAAGCAAGGCGCCCAGCATCAAAACCATTCAGGGCAATTTTTTTCAGGTAGATGGCTATTTTGATTTAATCATCGAACAAACCTTTTTCTGCGCCCTAGACCCAAGCCTAAGACCGCAATATG
>CAYTLX010000035.1:0-10993 GCA_964438645.1 uncultured Saprospiraceae bacterium
TTTCATCAAACTTGCTCATAGTGCAATTATTTTATATTATTAAAAAGTTATCAATGGCAAATATATAACATTTTTTTGATAACCCCCACTTTTACCCTAATTTTTTGAAAATGAATGAGTTAAAGCAAAAAAAAAACTGGAATGCACCGCATTCCAGTTTTTTGTAAGAAGCAACAATTTTACTTCAAGACTGTAATATTTCCTTTTTTAAAGTATTTTTCTCCATTGTCACATTTTACACGCAAGTAGAAGCCATATACATCAGGAACGACTGGTTCTCCATTAAAAGTGCCATCCCAACCAACTCCTTGATTGCGAGTATCAAAGACTTCTTGTCCCCATCTATTGTAGATTGATAAGTGAATTTCGCTTAGATTTAATCCACGAAGATAAAGTACTTCATTTTGTCCATCTCCATTTGGAGAAAAAGCATTAGGTAGATAGATATAAGGCTCACCACATTCTGTCTCTTTTACTTCAATGGTAATAGATCTTTCGGTCGTACAACCATTGGTATCTGTCACCAAGACGGTATAAGTGGTTGTTTCTTGTGGGTTAGCTACTGGGTTGGCGACATTGATGTCATCCAAGGTGCCATCATCTGGCGTCCATTGGTAGCTAACAAACCCACCCGTTGCTTCCAGTTCCGTTGTTTGACTTCGATAGATTGGATTTTCGCTGGCTGCTACATCCACCGAAATATCGATGACATCCACCTGCGCTGTATCTGTTGCTGAACATCCGTCCGCATTAGTCACTACAGCGACATAAGTTCCTGAATTAGTTGGATTGACTACCAAAGGGCTCCCTGTTCCTACTAGTGTATTATCTAAGTACCAATTTACATTTTCACCAGCTTGTACGGCATCAATTTCCAAAGAAGCATCTTCTCCCATACAAAGCGTAAATTCATCTTGAGTAATAGCCATGGCTACGGGATTCAGGGCAACTTCGACGGTATCTACTTTCTGACAACCTTCTGCATTCGTTGAAACCGCATAATAGGTTCCAGGATTCACCATTATCGTCGCATCCATTCCTATGGATGTGGCTAATGATGGGTCATCATACCAATTCAAGTCATCTCCAGTATGTGTTGCATTAAGCTGAACTTGTGCCTGATTATCACATACAGTGGTATCTCCAGCTGCAGCTACTGTAATTGGAGCGACCACTACAGTCACTTCCTTTGTCACCATACAAGAGTCTGGTCCATTCACATTAACAATATCAACGGTATAAACTTTGGTTGTACTTGGGGTGGCTAAAGGATCTGCACTTGAAGCATCATCTAGCCCAGTAGGTGGTGACCAAGTGTACTGATAGGCTGTATTTCCGCCAGGATTCAAGCTTACGCCTTCTTGCCCACAAATCAATAGAGAATCTGGAATGTGAACATCTTGTATCGCATTAAAAGCGATTGGTTTTTCTAGCGAAAGCGAACATCCCGTTGGAAATTCAATCGTCAATTTGGCCATAAAATCGGCGCTATTTACGACACCAGCAGGTATTGTTGGGCTTTGAGTCTTGTATTCAGTAGGAAACTCCCACGTCCAGCTTGAAATAGGATGTGGTGCTGTTGACAAATCAACAAACTGAATACTATCAATACAGCCAATATAATTAAAATCAAAATCAACCTTTGCTTCTTGGCCTACGACCACTTCATAAGGAATCGGATTGGCGCAGGTGGTATCATTGGGCACCAACATCACATTATATGTACCCATTCCTTGGGACGCGAAGTCAAAATTCGTATTGGAATCAATACTAGATGTGCCATCAGGAAATACCCAATGATAATCACTAGCATTGGTATTGGTATTTTGCAAATCAAGCTTAAAGCCTTCGCATTGATTATAAGATAATAGGCTTTGGTCAAGCGCAAAAGCTGCGGGATCACTGACATCTAAGGCAACGGTTTCCGTTACAACACAACCTGAAGCATTGGTCATTTGAACTTCTAGGGTATGATTACCAGCTAGATTAGTATTTAGGACAGGGTTAGCCGTATTGGCGCCAGACTGAATCAAGCTAGCAGGCGTCCAAGCATAATCTATCGTGCTGCCATTATTATTCTGAACATTAATTTGTAAGGCATCCCCCATGCAAGCTGTTTGGGCGCTAGGTACAGAAACATCAATCACATCAAGATCAACAGGCTTTGTTACAGATGCCGTACACCCGTTAGCAAAACTCACATTCAATGTGACTGTACCAGGATTGGACGTAAACTGTGCAGTTTGCTGTTGTTGATTGCCAGAAAAACTCCAATCATAAGTGGCATTTGGGTCATTGGGAGACGCTGTAAATGCCACATCTAAGACATTATTGTTACATCCCATCAAAGCAAAGTCAAAATCTGCTGACATGGCATTCTCCCCAACTGTTGCTGTATAGGTAGCTGAACATCCAGCCGCATCTGTTGCTGTAACAGAATAAGTCCCTGGCTCCAAATTATTCAAATCTTCTGTATGTGGATCAACAAAACCAGTAGGCCCTGTCCAATTATAAGTTACGGGACCGACCACTGTACTTGGCATCAAATCAATACTACCACCTGTTCCATTACAATCTTTATCGATTACATTGGCATTCAAATCAAAACCAGGCCCTACAGTTACCCAATTATCATGCGGGCAGTGATTGCCGTTCATTACACACAAATACATCGTACCTGGCTCGGTAAAAGTGAAAAAGGAGTCCGTAGAAATCAGTTGGCCGTTATTTATCCACATAAACATATAGGGCTCTACACCGCCAGTTGCGAAAGCAGTAGCAGTAGCAGGTACTCCACACTCAGGATCTTTGGTAATGGTTACTTGGGTAGCTGGTGGGTTAGCAATCGTCCCAGATGCCACAGAAGTACAGCCCGCAGCGTCAATTACGGTCACTGAATAATCTCCAGCACTCAAACCCGATATATATACATCCGTTGATCCGGTACTCCACAAAAAGGAATAAGGAGGTTGACCACCAGTTGCGTTGACCACACCAACTCCGTCATTATAGCCATTACAGGTTATATCACTTAAGTCTGCAGTTGCCTGCAAAGGATTATTTACGGGAGCGGCAGCCGCACTACTACAACCAAATACATCCGTAATCGTAACGCTTAAATCAGCTACGTTTGGATTTTGAATAGTAGCGGTCGTTTCTCCTGTATTCCATTGGTACGAATAGTTAGGAGTGCCCCCTTGGCCGTTGGCAGCATAAGAATCACTTGTACAAGGATCGCCTAAAAGCTGAATACTACCCGTTATTGGGTCAGGCTGTTGCAAAGTGAAAGACTTAACAGCAGTGAGCCCATTGGCATCCGTAACCGTTAGCGAATAATCTCCGCCAGTTAGACTCCAAGCAGCCTGTCCACCTGCTGTACCTACACTCCATTGATAGGAGTAAGGCGCCTGGCCTCCTGTAGCAGATGCCGTAGCACTACCATTTGTGTAGCCATTACAGGTGGGTTTCTGTAAGTCAAGGTTAATTTGAATTTGGGCGGATAATTTTACTCCCATAGAAGTTAGAGCCAGTACAAATACCAAACTCCATAACTTATTTGGAAAAGATGTAAAATTGTTCATAATACTTTTGTTTTAGTTTAAAGTGTCTTGTTTGGGGAAGACTTTAACTGTAATATTTCAACCCGACGCTCTCTAGCAGCTTTCGGATTATAAACGGATGCTCGTCTATTTTTTGTAGAATCACTGACGTCGTCTGCCGCTTTGGATTCTCCAAATGGCTTGATAACAACCTTAATTCTTCCGTTATCAAAAAATGGTCTCAAATAGCCGTTATCTAATTCCTTCAAAAATTTCTCGACATTATCAATTCGTCGCTTTGTCAAGCTAATATTGTATTCTTCAGTAGCTAATGGACTTGCAAAACCTTTGATAATGATGTTCACATCTTTATTTCTGGCCATATACTTCTTTAGTCTCTTAGCAAAACGCTGCAAACTCTCATAACCACGAGTTACTTCTTGATCAAAAAATCTTTTTACTTCTGCCTTGGCAGCCTCTTGTTGATTAATGGGCAGCCCTTTTGCATATTCTTGCATATACATATCTTCAAGCCCCATATATCTTTTATAAGAATATTCATAGCTAGAAGTAGCCACCGTACTAGTTGTTCTAGGGTTAGGCTCATCGTTATGAAAATAAACAGGTAAGGTAGCGTATATACCTTCGTCCTTTTCTAGATAAAGTTTCTTCTCAATTTTCTTGCTTTCAAAAGGTAAGCCTTTTGTGGTAAAACGCACGGTATCGGTAGAAAAATCTTCTCGATAAGCAATCAACATATAGTCTTTACCAAAATCTATAGCAAAAGGAAATTTGTTGCTCATATCATTGACTTGTTGCTCTTGACTGTTGTCACTCAGGTCAATCAAGCGAACACCAGCCTTGGGCAATGGTGTAACGGTGATTTTGTCAAAAGTTAAAGCAATTAATTCTAACTTGGGCTCTAGTAATAAATCTTTCTCGATTACGTCTGAATTCTCCGCATTCAAAGTCGAAACTAGGAGCGTATCTCCAAGATAGCCATCACGCATGCCAATTACTTGGTACTCTTTGCCTAGCTCTAAGGGGAAAAAGTATCTATTGCCATCTGCCTGTAACGCAACGGTGTCAGTTGTACCGTCAGTCAAATTAATCAACTGTACTTGTACGCCATTCAAGACATCTCCACTTAGCTTATTTAATGTGTTGACAATCAATCGAACACTAACTGGAATATCTAATTCGTAGATGTCATTACAGCAAGTTCCAGTTTCTTCATCAATCAATGCAGAACTTGGTCGATTAGAAGCCACCCAGGCTTTACGCCCATCTTCAGAAAGCTGATAATAAGTGTCATTATAACTAGAATTGGTTGGCTTCTTCATGTTTTCGGCTGGCTTCCAACCGTCACCATCTTTCTCCATTTTGAAGATATCAAATGCCCCATATCCAGACTGCCCATCAGAGCTATAAAACAATGTCTTGGTAGCGGGATGGTAAAAAGGAGTCACTTCATTCCAAGCGGTATTGGCTTGCGCAATATTTTCTGGAGTTTCAAAGGCGTTTTTTCCAGTCATCGTTGCACGCCAAATGTCCATTTTACCTTTTCCGCCAGGTCTATTCGATGCAAAGTACATGACAGATTGACCGTCTTCTTGAGCAATAGAAGGCTGTGTGGTATTGGCATTCGGTACATTAATTTGCTCAGATAGCTTTTGAGCGGCCCCCCAACTTCCATCGGACTGCTTTTCCGTAAGGTATATTTGACAATTTATCTGCCCTGCCTTGTCATATTCGCAGATAGTAAAGTAGCCAATGGAATTATCTTCATTAAAAGATAGATTGCCTATATGTTTATCTGGCGCTAAATTAAAAGGTGCGTCAAGTTTTACTCCATCTTCACCATCTTTAGCGACCATTAATTTGCTAAAATAACGCTTGGGTCTTGCACGGTCTTTTTCGTTCAAAAACCTTAAAGTGGAGTAATACAACTTGTCCCCATCTCTAGCATACCCAAAATCTGAAGAAGCCGAGTTGATGCGGTCTCCGAGATTAGTTACTTTGATTTTCTCTTCAAATTTTGGGTTAGCCTTTGCCCAATTATTATGAGCAAGATAAAGCTCTGCGACGGAATAAAGAGAGTCAGATGCCGTTCTGTGGTTCTTCCACTCCTTATAGTGCTCTTCAGCTTCATCATATTTTCCTTGGCTATTTTCTGAATAACCCAACCAGAATAAAGACTGCGTCTGATAATTGGTGTCAATAGCAATAGCCAACTCGTAATACTTTTCCGCTATCGCAAAAGCAGTAAATTTTCTAGCGGCATCGGCGGCACCAACAATATTAGACAACTTGGTACTATCTGTGGCAATTGCCTTTTGATAGTTACGCATTGCACCAAAATAGTCATTCTTTTTTAGGTACTTTTCTGCTGTTTTCTCATAAGAGCGCTTGGTTTGGCCAAAAGCCAAAGCAGGTAATAAAAGCAGAAGTATTAAACTTGTAATCGATTGTTTCATGTGTAAATTTATTTGCACAATAGGTTTTATAGGTAAGGTGGGCAAATCTTACTTTCAACGGGTTCGGGCTTCTTTACAACGTATATCACGGTAAACTCTGGCCCCCCATTATTGACGGATGCATTTGTAAATGCAGAGACATTAGCATCATAGCTCAATCCAAATTGCCATTGATTGTACATTACATAAAACGTTGGAATCAATGCATCCCCTAGCCTTGCGGCAAAACCTGGCTCTAAGACCAAATGTTTTCCAGGCTTTTCACTCAAATGAATTCGAGTAGAACCAGAGAATACTGTTTCGGCATGTGGAAATTGCATTTGTTGATTGACGGCTAGTACTAAGTCAAAATTCTTTGAAACCTTAGCCGCACCGTGTGCATACAAAGAAATACGTCCATATAAATCAACCTTCTCTAATCCTTCAAAACTAGAATTTGGCTTATTAATGTTAAAGTATGCACCCCCCAAGTTAAGTCTTGTACGGCTAGATTTTGACATATTATAGTTCAAACCAGCGGTAAAATTGGGAAAAAACTTATTCGTTTTGGAAAAACTCTCATTGTTACTTTGGCTAGGTACGTATTTTACACCATCCCACTTGCCATCAAATCTCAAGTCATTCATTGAAAAAGCTCGCTGAGTAATACCTGCCATGGCTCCAAAAGTCAAATATTGATTTTCAAATAATCGACGTGTATAACTTCCGACTAGACTAATACGCGTAGAGCTTAGCCGTGAATCTCCTGCTTGGTCATGATACAAGTGTAATCCTGCTCCAAAAAAGCCATTGGGATTATATCCATCCCCTAGCTTCATATCAAAGGCACCAGAAATGACTTGATAGGACACGGGAACCGATGTCCATTGGCTACGATAAGCTCCAGCATAGCGCATTTGGCCATCAATCAAGCCAACTAGGGCTGGATTTAGGTTCATTTGAGCGTTATAGTACTGCGAAAAGTGAATATCCTGCCCGTTCAAATGTGGAACCACAAATAGGATATTAAAGAGAAGGGCGTAGATGAATGTTGTTTTTTTCACGATACAATAGTGTTTTGTGTTAAAAAAAATCAGTTTTGGGCGATTCTTACTATTGGGGTATCGGCGTCTTTTTCCAAAGAAAAATGTAAGCATAGGGTTGAACATGTTCAATGTAATTGGTGTAAGGGAAAACCAGATAACAATACAAAGATACTACATTTTTAGTTATCGGGCAATTTTTCATGTCACGTTTAGGCTTTTTGTCACCTTGCTTTTGGATGTTGAGCATTAAAGTTGTCACATAAAGAGAGAATCTACATTTTTTGCGTTATCATGCACTCTTTCTCAGAAAATGACCACAAATTTGAAAAAAAACACCCAGAAACAATCATATTACCCTAGGACGCGAATCGCTTAAGTATTACTTAAATTAGATATATTAATTGTCTAAGTATAAATACAATACCAACAAAAAACAGGGTTTTGGAGAAAAATCAATATAAAATCATCTTTTTTTGAGCTAAATGGTACTGAAAATATGTCACAAATCAACTTTGCGTTAACACAAAGTAAATGCGCCAATAATGAACGAATAATAGCAAAATTCGACCTTCATTACTGTTTATCCAAAACCTTCCATACTTTTTTCCAAGCGTCTTGCTTCTGTCAAAAATTCTTCTACATTCATTTCTCTAAAGAATAACATCCCATGACTTGCACGCAACCTAGGGCTGGGATTTTGATAGAAAAAGTCCTTTCCGAGTAGTAAATAGAGCGATTCCATCTGTTCTACCCATATTTTTTGCGCAAGCTTACTAAACTTTCCATTATACATGTAGCTAGGAAAGGAGGCTTCGACTTGCGTCAAATAGCAGTTTTCGAAAGAAGCATTTAACGTCGCCATAGCGTTTAAGGAGACGGGCACCATGACATTCGCTTCGGATGGGCTAAAGCGATACCACACATTTCTATATCCCCAAATTCTAAAATTGGACAAATCTTCTTCTTTGGACCACATCCGAACTGCAGCGGCAATGGCCTGTAATACTTTATAGTGCGTATCTGGGCCGCTTCCTTCTGGATCTAGTGCCAGACTTAACACCGTAGGCTTTATTTTGCGTAATTGCTCCAAAATAGGCAATACATCTCTACTTCTTTCTGGTTGCTCTGTAAATATATCCCCTGTATAAAATCCTAAGCGTAAATGATGAACATCCTCTACTCGGATTCCAAAATGAGCCCATACTAACTCTTCTTCAAATTCTCGAATCATCCCCTTCAGCTTTTGAATAGTAGGCGGATTCTTTTCTCCATCATAGCTATTCCTTAAAATCGCAAGGACTTCATTTATTTGAAAAAACAATTCCTTTTCATTGGCACTCTGATAAATCTCCAAAATCGCTCTAACCACCCGATGAGCCAATCCACGATCTTGCTCATACTTATCATCCGATGCTACGGCTTGTAAAAAATGGTACACATCTTTATCCCATTTATATTGGTAGCCCGATGAGAAAAAATCAGGAAACGCAACCATCTGAATCTCTGCCTTCTCGAGAAGAAGCTTTGTGTTTTCCAATACTTTGATGACAAAAGTATTGGTGACTGCCGTAAAACCCGAAGTTAACACCGAAAATTCGGCATGGTTGGACTCATCACGTAGCAATCTATGTACATGGGGCAAGATTCCTAGCATCACATCGTCATGATGCGGTCCAGTATGATAATAGGTTTGATTGGATTCTGATTTCATCCCTTTTTCGATTTTGGCTAAAATCGACTCTTGAACTGCCTTCACGGAAGTCAGCGACAATCCTGGAATCATCTTACAATATGGGTCACTTTTTAAATCATCCATAGTCAACCGATGCCCAAATTTATCTAATTTTTGACATAGATGAATGACCGCTCGCTCTGTCTTTTCATGACTCCAATCTCCTGACGTATAATATCTATCAATCTCATCATGGAGCAATGATGCCGACCCCGCTGTCAAATAAAACCGACTCATTTTTAAATGCTGCAATACCGTTGCCGGAAAAATATTAGTGGGTTCCGACTCTAATGACCCTTTTACGATGCCCGCCTTTGCTTCACCCGCAGCGAAAATTATAGCTGTCGCCGCTTTGTTGTAGGTGATGGTCCCCAAGCCAATAGTAATCACTAAGCGGTTTTTGGAAATCTCAATGCCACCCAAATCCCCTGCCGCAACGGCTTGAGTCTCAAAATTAGTTTCTGTCAATCTCGTTGCCGAAAAATGATCCGATCCACGGGTATTGAATGCGATATGACCATCAGGCCCTATGCCTCCTAAGAAAAATCCAATTCCACCGAGATTTCTTATTTTTTGCTCATATTCTGAACACCAATTATCAATCTCATAAATGGCTTCTTGCTGGATTTTTTCTTCTTTGGTGTCTGGAGTCCTGTATCTTAAAGACAAATCAACCTTCAAATCAGGAAATACATCCGCTATCTTTCTAGCTTGTCCATCCTTAGAAAGGGGTATTTGATTCACATCAATCAATAAGGCATTGTCTATGTTTAGCCCAAATCCTTTTATGTAATACTCCTTTACATAGTGTAAAAAACTATTTTTTTGCTTTGAATCAATCGGATAAAATTCGTCAATTTGAACAAATTTCAGGTCTCCTAAGTAAGGCTTTTGGGACAATACTAGCCCATTGTCTTTCAATAATTTTTGCACTTTGTCTTGTTCAAAATTATCAATGATGTACTTTGTCCATTTGATAAAGTATTCGGGTGTTTTTCCTGTGGGTAAACTAATGACCCCATTTGGATGCTCACTAGCCCATTCTAAAAATCTCAATGCAGATAAAAATCCAAGTTTGGGAAAATTCTCAACAATCAAATAGGGTATCTTTGTACTCATTGCTGGATGCTGCGGAGAAAATTCTAAAAATTTTTGTTCTACTGGGGTCAAATTATGGATCATAATCAATGGTTTTCTGGCATTGGGCGTTGTCTCAACAGATACAAATGTTGAGTTTTCAAACCTATATTTATGCAAATACAGCCTGCCTTATGCTTGTGAAAGCGCAAGATAATGGGTATTTTTGCAAAAAAGAAAATAACAACTATGAAACATGAAATTCTTTTCGTTAGTTACATAAAATCATCTAAATTAGCTCATAAAAGAAGCTCATGAGTCGATACTTTCGCAAATACAACTATCCTAGGGTTCAAACTAAACGCATCTGCATTTATAGCAAACAGCTAAAGCGAGAAGTCATTTTAGATAGCTACACGCCCCAAATATCCCAAAAGCCAAAAGATAAGCTCCCCATTGTCCTTTTTAATGATGGACAAGTACTGTCAGATATGGGCATTTCAAGAATTTTGCGGAAGCTTCTAAAGGCCAAAATGATCCAGCCCTGTATCCTTTTGGGTATCCATAGTAATCAAAATCGGCATCATGAGTTGGGTACCACTCAATACCTAGAAGCCAATGGGAATGGCGTTTTGGCGCAAGCTTATCAAGAATTTATCGTCAAAGATTTAATGGCGCACCTTCAAGTTGACCATACAGATAAAATCTACATAGCCGGCTTCTCTCTGGGTGGCTTAAGTGCTTTGGATATCGCACTAAATCATCCAAAACGCTTTGATGGGGTGGGGGTTTTTAGTGGTGCATTATGGTGGCGAGATAAGTCATTCACGGCAAAACGCCCAAATGCCCATTTGATTATTCCTAAAAAAATAAAGGCGCTGCAATATATTCCACAACAAAGATTCTGGTTTCAAGCGGGGACGCTAGACGAAACCAGTGATCGAGACAAGAATGGCATTATCGACGTGATAGACGACACATTACGAACCATTATGGTCTTGCAAGCCAAAGGAGTGGATAAAAGCAATATTTCTTACGTGGAGATTAAAGGTGGGAAACACCATTGGTCGGCTTGGTCGAAGGCAATGCCTAAGTTCTTAATGACTATATGTGGTTGCTAGAAAGTATCTATTGGGCATAAAA
>CAYTLX010000036.1:0-3596 GCA_964438645.1 uncultured Saprospiraceae bacterium
AAGATTCACTTAGTAAGATTGTTTTTCCATCGACATTAAAAGCAAAGAAAAAGTGTCCATCGTCTTCAGCAAAAGTACCAAAGCCATTATCGACATTTTTCGTGTTCTTTTCATAGACCGCCAACGGGCGATAATTATCATCTCCTTTTTTTCCAGCATACTCTTTGCTTTCCCCAGTTTTTGCTGGCGGAGTTCCTTTACCACCAGCTTTCACATAAAGTGTGTTCATGGCATCTGCCATCTCGCCTTTTGATGCAAACATTGCGCTTCTAGCGATTTCTTGATGGTTAGCCGCTTTTAAGATGAAGTAGTGATTACTGCCTTCTGTGTGTGTCTCGTATCGCTCTGCGTTAGAAGCATTCGATTTGACCGAATTTACACCGTTGTTTCTAGCATCTTTTGACTGATAGCCTTGACTGTCCAAAATTAATTGCCCTTCTTTGGTCAAAAATTGGAAATAGAACATGTTGTCCTCTGTCTTCTGGTAAAGCCTGATTCTCATATTTAGATTTTTCGTTTAAACAAAAATACTTTCAAAGGTCTTAAATGACGAATCAAATAAGCATTTGATGGAAAAATATGGCTAAAGATACAATAAAGTTTTAATATTCAAGCTTTTTCCCTTGATAAATAGGGGTTTATACTTGAAAAAAAAGCTTTTTTTTGCTTTTAGGCTGTCATTTTTTTCATTTTTTCGGTATTTTATGGTTTTCCCGTGCCAAAACGTATTATTTCGTGGAACTAGCACATTTTTCTTTCGCTAGGGCAAAACACTATTCGGTTCTTCCATTTCGTTGTGTGTTTTTCCTGTATTTTTGCGCAAGCAAAAGGACAAATCTAGCTTCAATTAACCCAAATGAATAAAGCAACCAACCCAAATAATCGCAAAACAAAACGTCAGCCTTCTCGGTTTGCCCAAGCGATATTTTCCTTTCGGGAAAAATTCCCCAAGAGCTTCAAGGTGCTTCGTATTGGGCTTTGGCTATTTGTATTCGGTCTGTTTCTTTTGGTGGGATTTGGTGCATCTGTATATTTTGGCGCATTTGGGAAGTTGCCCACAACGGAAGACCTAAAAAAAATCAATACGCGCGTCGCTTCCGAAGTCTATAGCGCCGATGGAAAAATCATCGGAAAATTCTACCTAGAGAATAGGATTTTCGTGGATATTGACAGTATCTCTCCACATGTAGTCCATGCCCTTGTTGCCACCGAAGATGAACGTTTTTTTAAGCACAAAGGGGTTGATTTTCGCAGTCTTTCTAGGGTGCTATTCAAGACCATCATCCTAGGCAAAAACACTGGGGGCGGGAGCACCATCAGCCAACAGCTCATCAAAAATCTTTTCAAGCGACAAGAACATGGCTTTGTTACGATGCCCGTGACCAAACTAAAGGAGATATTTATTTCTCGCCGAATGGAAAAAATCTATTCAAAAGATGAACTGCTCGAACTCTATCTCAACACGGTCCCATTTGGCAATCGCATCTTTGGAATAGAAGTCGCTTCCAATCGTTATTTTGGCAAACATGCCGCTGCGCTCAAAGTCGAAGAAGCCGCACTATTGGTGGGTATGCTCAAAGGAACGGGTGCTTATAGCCCCATTAATCACCCTAAGAAGTCCCTAAAACGCCGAAATACCGTACTTAGTCAACTCGAACGCAACGGCTACTTGACACTTGAACAAAAAGATAAACTACAAAAACTCCCCGTTAAAATTAAATACCACAAAGAAGGAAGTAATGAAGGCTCTGCTACTTATTTTCGGGAACGGCTACGTCGTGATGTGGATGCACTTCTCAAACAATTTGAGAAAGAAGATGGCACCCCCTATAACCTTTATACCGATGGGCTTAAGATATACACTACTATTGATTCTCGCATTCAGACTTATGCCGAAAAAGCGGTCAATGCCCACATGAGTCATTTACAAAAGCTTTTTGACAAGCATTGGCGTAAGCGTCGTAAACCTTGGACAAAAGGAAAAAGTATCCAGCCTTTTATCCAACAATCTGACCGATTCAAAAAACTTCAAAAACAAGGCGTACCCATCAAAAAAATCTATGAGTCCTTTTTAGATGATACCCACATGCAAATTTTCACTTGGAAGGGGCTTCGAGATACCCTTATTTCGCCAAAAGATTCTGTTGTCCACTATCTTTCGTTGCTTAACACTGGAGTATTGGCTCTAGATGTACAAACTGGCGCTGTAAAAGCTTGGGTAGGCGGCATAGATTTTCACCATCTCAAATATGACCACGTAAAAGCAAAGAGACAGGTCGGCTCTACTTTTAAACCTATCGTCTATGCGGCGGCATTACGTGCAGGACACCGACCTTGTGAGTACATCTCTAATGATTCGCTGAGCATGCTAGACGACAATAATAAGATGTGGTCTCCTAACAATGCCGAAGGACGCTATGGTGGCTACTATTCTATGAGTGGCGCTTTGGCGCATTCTGTCAACGTTGCGGCGGTTAGAATGGTCATGGAAGCGGGTATTGCCCCTGTTATTTCGCTTGCGCAAAAAAATGGTTTTAATAGTGTCATCCCCAAAGTTCCTTCCATCGCCTTAGGTGCTATGAACGGCTCTTTGGAAGAGATGGTGACGCTCTATTCCACTTTTGCCCGCAAGGGACAGGTCAAAGAGCCTTTTTTTCTAACCAAGATAGAAACTGCTGACGGGGAAGTTCTCATAAAGTTTGACCAAAAAAAGAATTTTGTTCAAGGTCTCAACCCAGATATCTCCGCCGTAATGACCAATATGCTTGAAATGGTCGTGGATAGTGGTACCGCTAGAAGACTGCATACTCGCTATAACTTGCCCAAAGGTATCGCTGGGAAGACAGGTACGACACAAGGGCAATCTGATGGTTGGTTTATTGGTTACACCCCGAGATTGGCTATGGGAGTTTGGGTCGGTGGAGAGATACCATCCGTTCGCTTTCGCTCCTTACATCTTGGACAAGGGGCTAATACGGCACTCCCTATTTGGGCGCTGACGATGCAACAAATCACTAAGGACAAAGGTCTCCGAAAGTATCGCCCCAAACCTTTCCCCTTGCTTTCAGATTCGCTTGCGCAAACGCTAAACTGCCCTTCTTTTGTGGAGTCTCTCATCATCGAAGAACCCGAAGTCAAACTACTTCCCGAAGAAGAAGGACTTTTGGATAGAATCCTTCGAGAGCGCCGTGAAAAAATCAAAAAACGCCAAAAAGCTCGCAAACATCACTACCCCAAGGTGCGTAAAAAGAAGAAGAGAAAGAAGTGGTGGAAAGGTATTTTTGGCAAAAAACGCAACTAAGTGGCGAAGAAAAAGCAATTTGACGACGAGCTTGATGATCTATTTGACTGGGAGCCTACCCTAGTAGAAGGAGAAGATTATTATTTAGATGACCAAGGTCTAATGGTGCTTACCGAAGCTTATTTGCGCAAGCGTGGGAAGTGTTGCGGAAATGGTTGCTTGCATTGCCCTTATGGCTTTGTGAAGGAGAAGAAGACGTGATTGTAGCCTAGTAAGATGGGCTTTAGCCCGTCGAAAAGCAACAGTGCTGCCGCCCACGACATTCTTTTAAACACATAGAAGCATAGGAGCATAG
>CAYTLX010000036.1:3696-8711 GCA_964438645.1 uncultured Saprospiraceae bacterium
GTGCTGCCGCCCACGACATTCTTTTAAACACATAGAAGCATAGGAGCATAGGGCTGCCGCCCACAACTTATATTTCAACCTACGACGCAAAGACGCAACGCTCCTGCCGCACGAGACCTTGTTTTAAACACACCTAGGGAATAAAAAAAGGACCCGATGAGTCACCGAGTCCTTTTCACTATTAAGTTTTAATCCACTAATAGAAAGTAGAGCGATTGTCCGTTATCTTAGCTTTCTTCTTCAGTCCGTCCATTAATACGTTCTTCGCTTGTGTCATAAATGCACTTGCTTCTTGTTTTTTCACAATATCAACATTTGCGGGAGTATTCGTTTTGTTGATGTTGATTGGCTCCACAACAAACACACCGCCAGTTCCTACGATAGGGGCAGAAACAGTATTTAAAGGGGTCTTGAAGGTAGCGCCAATCACTTTTGGCTCATTACCTACACCTGGTATAAAAGACCCTGCAAAGGCAACATTATTGGCCGTATCTACTTTAACGCCAAATTGGGAAGCAATACTATTTATGTCGCTTGCCTTAATTTGACTAGCAATTTTCTCGCCCTTTTTCTTGAAGAGTACAGCTGTTTTTAATTGATCTTTCATCACACTTACTGGGGGGATTCCTGCTTTTACTTTTGCAACAAGTCCACCGACAACGGCTTTGTCCGAATAAAAACCTGCAGGTGCCCGATAAAGGTAAATATTAGGATTTACTGCACCCGTTGAAGTTTCATTATCAAAAGCCCACTTCACAAATTTTCTAGATACATCATTAGAGCCTAATTTTCCAATAAAATAATCATTCTCCTTTAAAAGGCTAGATTCTTCATAGGTAAGATTAGGATCCTTTTCGGCTGCCGCTTTCATGGCTGCTACCGTGGTATTGGTTCTAGCAAATTGATTGGCTGTATTCTCGACTTTAGACTGAGTGTTGTCACTAGGCACAATCAACTTAGAAACTGTCCCCATCTTAACGCCGGTCTTATTGTTAATAAATTTCTTACCCGTTACTTCAACTAAGTGTAAACCAAACTGTGTCCCGACGATATATAATTTTCCTTTTTCGGCTTTAAAGAAAATCAAATCATTAAAAGGCTTCACCATTTGATTAGGGCCTGCAAAACCTAAGTCACCGCCTTTAGTTTTGGTGGCATCAGTACCATATTTTGCCGCAAGGCTCGCAAAATCTGCTTTGCCTTCTTCAATCAATGTCTTCAAGCTATCTATTGTCTGCTTTGCCTTTATATAAGAAGCTTGATCTTTAGCAGGAAGCAATATGTGTCTTGACTTGACCGAATCAGGGATAATCTTTCGGTCAATAATTTTTGTAATGGAGTAGTTATTGCCAGACAGATAAGGACCAACAACCGTACCTACTGGCAAGTTTAACAAGTCAGATGATATATTTCTAGGCAGTTTATCAGAGGCTACATATCCTCCATCCCATTGGCCATTATTAGCAACCACAAACAAACTATCGCTGCCATTTTGCGCTCTGAACTTAGTGGCAAGCGTATCCATATCCGCTCTTAAATTAGCTGAATCTTGTGCGGTAGGTTTAATATTGAAAGTCACAAAAGCTAATTTTCGAGAGGGCTCGTCTCTTTTGTATATTGCTGCATTTTCTTGCATATAGTTTTTGTAATCATCATCCGTCAGTTCAACCTGATCATCGGGGATGGTACTAAAAGGGATTTTGACATAGGCAATATCTGCCTTTTTTCCTTGATCTTGACCGATGACTTCTGCCATCCAAGTGGGTGTGTATGCAGCCTTGCCGACTAAAGCGGCCATTTTATTTTGCAACCTACTTTTTTTGATTTCTTTTTGCTGGTATCCCCAAAAAGCTCGATAATCTGGATTTAGCTTATCATCAACAATCAATTGCTTTATTTCATTCAACTTAGACACATCTAACTGTCTAGTCTGCTGATCCGTAAAACGCCTAACGATGACATCACTTAGATTTCGTCTATCGTTAGAGAATTGAAGTTCATTGAGCTCTGCATTAGAGACTCCGAGTCCTAATTTTTGTGCTTCATCTGAGACGATTGCATCTTCTACAAAATAATTCCAAAGGCTAGCTCTTCGACCAAGATAGTCTCCTGTCGCCCCTTTATACAGTACATTCTCTGCATTCTGAAAATCTGTCCATTTAATTTTTTTGCCATTCACCTTACCAATAGCATCTCCGTTGAGACTTCGTCCACCACCTTTGTTGTTACTGGTAAAGATAAAACTAACCAAAGCGAGTACCATCAAAAGTACTAAGAGCCAAAAATATTGTCTAATTCGTGTAATTGCTGCCATTGTCTATATTGTTTAGACGATTATGTTTATTTGAAAATTCAAAAAAGTGATGCAAAGGTAACATTTTTAGCTATAAAACACCTGATTTGTTTTATCTTTTCTGTGAATACCGCTGCCAAAATGGTACGGTAATCAAGTATTTTTGTTTTATCCATTACAGTTGTTCTAGAAAAAGGCTTATTTTATGCACAAATCGCTCTATTTTTTTGCAAACAGAGTGATATTATTCTAAATTTGCGGAAGCAGCACCAATCAATATCCCAAAAAGATGAACAAATTACACATTTTTGATATGGTTTGAAATTTGCAAGGAGAAAGGTACATCGTAAAAGACAACAGATAAATACTTTATTTCGTTTGTTATTTATGCGATTTATCCCCCCTTAATATTAGTCTTTTACGAAAGACTAGATATCCGTACATATTTTTATAGTGATACCCACTACTAAACAATACTAGAGCAATCTAGTAACAACATCTATGAGAGATGAATAAACTACTGCAATTTAAATATTTTGCAATGATTGGGGGATTTGTGATTTTGGCTAGTTTTAGCTCTGACAAGGGTAAATACTACGAAATCGCTAAGAATCTAGAGATTTTCACCAATCTTTACAAAGAAGTAAACACTTACTACGTTGACGACCTAGATCCATCTGAATTGATGCGCAAAGGGGTTGATGCGATGCTTGCGTCCTTAGATCCTTATACCAACTATATTTCGGAAACGGATATTGAAGGGTATCGCTATTATACCGAAGGTAAATATCACGGTATCGGAGCAAATGTTAAAGACGCTGGAGAGCGCTTATTGATTACTTCAATCACAAAGGGTAGTCCTGCTGATATTGCGGGTTTAGTACCTGGAGATGTTGTTGTTAAGATTGATGGGCAATCTGCGCAAGATAAAAAGGCAGCTGATTTATTGTCTGTTTTTCAAGGAGTTCCTGGTACTTCCTTTAATATCACCGTCAAGAAGGCAGATGGCTCTACGAAGTCATTGACAATCAAAAGAGAAGATGTTGGTGTAAACAATGTGCCTTATTCGGGCATGCTCCCCAATAATATTGGGTATATTTCTTTGTCTGTTTTTTCTAGGAATGCGGCAGGAAACATAAAAAAGGCGCTGATTGATTTAAAATCAGCTCATCCCAACTTAAAAGGATTGGTGCTTGACTTGCGTGGAAATGGTGGTGGACTATTATCGGAAGCAGTCGATATTGTTAATATTTTTGAGCCTGCAGATCAACTAGTCGTAACTACCAAAGGAAAAGTAATCGAATGGGATCGCACCTATGCGACGCGGGGCAATCCCGTTGACCTAGACATTCCGTTAGCTATTTTGACGAACAAAAACTCTGCATCTGCTTCAGAAATCGTATCGGGCAGTATTCAAGATTTGGATCGTGGGGTCATTATCGGACAACTTACTTACGGTAAAGGGCTAGTGCAAAACACCAAAGACTTAGGCTATAACTCTAAGGTCAAGCTAACTACTGCCAAATATTATATCCCTAGTAAAAGATGTATCCAGAGTGTAGAGTATGATGATGATGGGGAGCCTGTTCATATTCCAGATTCTGAAAGAGCTGTATTTCACACCAAAAATGGTCGTCCCGTTTTAGATGGTGGGGGCATTACTCCAGACATTAAGCTTGCAGAAAAAACGAATACCCCCGTGCTTAAAGCATTGAAAAAGCAGTTTATGATTTTTGATTTCGTGACCGAAATGGTTAAGAATGGCGAAAAAATGGACTCTTTGGAGTTGTATCATTTTACAAAATTCAATGAGTTTACGGATTTCTTAAAAAAGAAAAACTTCAGCTACGATACAGAAAGTGAAAAATTGCTCAAAGACCTAATTACGAAAGGAAAGAAAGAAGGACTTACGGATTCTTTTACCCCAAATATCAAAGCCATGCAAGCAGCCATTGACCAAAAGAAATCGTTGGAGATTGCTCAAAACAAATCAATCATCATCAGTGAAATTGAAAAGGAATTGGCTTCGCGTATGCAGTATGTAAAAGGGAAGATTAAAATGTCCTTGCGGAATGACGAAGAAGTGCAAAAAGCCATTGACATCCTAAGTGACGATGCCAAGTATAAAAGTATTCTGTCAGGAAAGTAATTGCTGGTGGCACGTCAAGTCAAACAGACGTTCGGCTACTATGGTAATTTTGTATAGTGGTTTCTGGGCTGCATAAAAATGCCCAAAAAAGACAAATAAGTATGTTAACATTAGAAGCTACACCTATCGGTGTGGCTTTTTTTGTATATTGCCGCCTGAAACGAAAGTGATGAAACGGTTTATTGGTTCGACATTATTGAAGTTATCTGGTTGGAAGATAACTGGGCACTACCCACGAGAAATCAAGAAATTCATTATTCTTGTGGCTCCGCACACGTCTAATTGGGATTTTCCGAAAGGGATACTCTTCAACTGGAGTGAAGGCTTGGACATAAAGTTTGTGGCAAAGCATACTTTATTTAAGCCTGGTATTGGCTGGCTTTTTCGGGGACTAGGCGGCTATCCTGTTGATCGAACTAGACGCACTAATTTTGCCCAATCCGTCGTGGACATCTTTAATTCAAAGGAAGAATTTGTCATCACGTTAACGCCAGAAGGCAAAAGGGCACGTGTCAACCGTTTTAAGTCGGGCATTTATTTTATCGCAAGAAATGCGAATGTACCGATTATCCC
>CAYTLX010000036.1:8811-10981 GCA_964438645.1 uncultured Saprospiraceae bacterium
GTTTTAAGTCGGGCATTTATTTTATCGCAAGAAATGCGAATGTACCGATTATCCCCACAAAATTTGACTATGCGAAGAAGGAAATTCACTTTGGGGAGCCCTTTTACACGACAGATGACAAGGAGAAGGATTTAAATGAATTGTGGGATTATTTTGTTGGTGTACAAGGGAAAGTCCCCGAAAATGGCATTTTCCCACGAAAAAAAGGAACGGACATAAAGTCCTAATCGTAATAAAACAAAAAATTGGCTCCAAAGGCCTGAACAATCACACTTAAAAAATTTTCTAATGAAAAAAATCTACCCGATTTTAATTTTTGTCGCTGGAATCTTTACTCTTTCATTCTTGTACTCTTTTTCTATTGGCTTTGCCAAAGAAAAAACGATAGGAATAACTCAAGCGCCCGGCGATTGGGATGTCGACAATGACGGAGTCAAAGAAACTTGCAAAAAGTGCCACAACACCACCAACTATAAACCTGAACTAGATGTTTTTGTCACGGATGCCAACAACCACAACATCCTTGGTTATGACCCTGGCGCATCCTACAAAATCCACGTAAAAGTTAATGCCACCACCAACTCCCCGTCAGGATATGGCTTCCAGCTTGTAGGGCTTATTGACGCAACCGCTTCTGCAGAATCACATGGCATGCAAAACTACCCTGGCTTTTCGGCTAATGTCCAAGAAATAGACGGAATCTTGGGTCGCAAATACTTTGAACACAAAGGAGTTTCTACCAGCAATGAATTTACTATCGATTGGATTGCGCCGAATAATGGCACAGGGAGTGTTAGTTTTTATGTCGTAGGAAATGCCGTAAACAAAGATGGCAATCAAGGTGCCGATAGTGGTACCGATGGAAAAATATTTACTCTTTCTGAAGGCTTACTTCTTGCTAATCAAGTGCCTATTACCATTGCCAACGTTCGCATCATGGGCAACCCTAGTGTCGATAATATCCAATTAGTCGTTGACGCTAAGAAAGCAGCTGATGCAACCATTAGCCTTTTTGACTTAAGCGGTCAACAACTAATCTCTAGCAAAGCACAATTTATCGCTGGCGCAAATCCAGTACAACTTGATGCTAGCCATCTCAAACAGGGTGCTTATGTGCTTTCCATTAAGACAAAATATGGTCCGATTACTAAAAAAGTGTTATTAATGCACTAATCATTCCTTTCGGAAAATATAAAAACCAGATGGTGCAAACTGTCTGGTTTTTTTTATGTTCTTCTTATCATGAAAAGAAATCCCAACCTAGTCAACCTATCTTCCGAGCATCATGACGGTCTAGTCATTGCGCTTCGCATCAAAAAAGCCATTACAAAACTAGACGATTTATCCATTGTGTTAGACTACACGCTACACGTCTGGCCTACGCTTAAGCATCACTTTGCGCAGGAAGAAGACAATTTCTTTTTGTTTCCACAAATCGACTCCAAGCATCCACACGTAAAAAGGATGTTGGATGAGCACCATGAATTTGAACAGCTTATCAATAGATTATCCACGGAAACGGGGCAATTAAAAGATGATTTATTGTCCTTTTCAGAATTACTCAAAAACCATATTCGATTTGAAGAAAGAGTGCTATTTCCGTACATTGAAGAGATTTTATCGCAAGATGAATTACAAGAGATTGGCAAACAACTAGAACAATCTCATCAGCCGCTTTGTGTAAACTGGGGCGCGAACTTTTGGGACTGAGATTTTGGTTTAACCGTTTAACGGTGTAACGGAGCTCCGTCCAAAGACCAAAAGGCAAGCACAAAAAAGCCTGCTCTGTGGGGACAGAACAGGCAATCAAAACAAAACGAAAAACCAACTCTTTAGCAGGTATTTATCCTTTTAACTTAACGTCTATTTCTTTTATTGTACCGTGTCGATTGACCTTTATTTTTAGCAAATCGCCGACATTTGACTCCCCGACTACCGCCATTAAGTCTGGTACATTTTTTATTTCATGATTATTCACTTGAACAATTACGTCATCTGGAAGTAGGCCTGCTAATTGAGCGGCTCCACCAGAGACCAATTCTGAGATGTAAGCTCCTTGTGAAATATCAATCATCAACTCTTTCGAGAGATCTGAATCCATATCTGAAATCATAATCCCTAATGTCCCCCTTTTGGCCGAACCATACTGGATTAGATTATCTGCCACCCT
>CAYTLX010000037.1:0-8237 GCA_964438645.1 uncultured Saprospiraceae bacterium
ACCAGTGAGCGAAGCGAGCGACTCAACCAGTGAGCAAAGCGAACGACTCAACCAGTGAGCAAAGCGAACGACTCAACCAGTGAGCGAAGCGAACGACTCAACCAGAGAGCAAAGCGAACGCTCAACCAGTGAGCAAAGCGAACGACAAGCAGCTCAACTTTTCAACCCATTGTATGTTCTATCACCTAGCTATCAACGGGCTAAAGCCCATTGTACGTTTATCAGCTACTTTACTGAAAAAATCGAATCATGCGAATAACCCCACTCTTCCTTCTAGCTCTATTACTTGGTGTATTTATCGGCTGTAAGCCAGAAGCGGCATCCTTGCCAGATAATTTGGCGAAAGCCTATGGCATAGATAATTTTGCGAAAGCGAAGTCCATCGAATTTATCTTCCATGTCCAAAAGGGAGAAAAGCAAGTAGCCAGACATTGGAAGTGGTTTCCAAAAGAAAAAAGAGTCATTTTATTTTCCCCACAAGGGGATAAGTCCTATTATCAGAGCGATAAGATGAGCGAACAAGAGAAGGCAATTGATGCAAAATTTGTCAATGATAGCTATTGGTTGCTATTTCCTTTTCAGGTGAAGTGGGGGCGGGACAATCTGTTGACTTTGGTCAAAGAAGGTGTAACATCCCCGATTGGTCAACAAAAAACAACGCTTTTGACGGTGCAGTATAAAAATGAAGATGGCTATACACCTGGTGATGCGTACGACTTATACCTTTCGGAAAAAAATGAAATTATCGAATGGACTTATCGAAAAGGTGGGGGCAAACCGACCAAAACTACGACTTGGGAAGATGTGAAGGACTTCAATGGGATAAAAATAGCGACGATGCATCAAGATGAATCTGGAGCGTTTAAGCTATGGTTTGATGGGATTGTGGTGGAGTAATGGTTTGTGGTAGGTATGGTGCACCGTTTTGAGCAGAACTTGCCAACAAAGCAGCAAGACCGCAAAATATTGGCTCTTCGCCGTTTGTAGTGGGTTTTCATTTTTATATCTAGTTTGGCTCGAACGGCTCGAAAGAGCCTATTGAAAAGGCTCTTTGAATGCGACGTTAGTAGCTTTTGAACAAAGCCAATTTGAAAAGGCTTTTCAAAAACCCACTTGAAACGACTAAGCATCAAAAATCTTCCTAATTGCGAGATTCAGATTTTTTTTAGTGAATGGATACTCTTCTAAATATTTTTCTTATATTTGCTTTCAATGAAGGCGTATTCGCATTGATATTGCCTTTCCACAAAGGCTTCTATTTCTAGAAGTTAATTTATAACTATTTAGGTCGGGCAAATTTTGTCTTAAGAGACCGTTTTTGTTATATTTTTCTCATACAGAAAAAGCTACGCTATCAATAGATGGCGCTTTAGCGTACACAAAAATGCCTATTTGGGGGCTAAAAAAGCCCACCGCCCTAAACAGTTACATTAATTTTACCACTTCGTAATCAACACTTCGGTAGCTTCGGTCACATGCAATTATTTACATGTTTGGTTATTGTAATTATAAAAAACATAAGTAGTTGATAACCAAGGATGTGTAAAACCTATCGAACCATTTTTTAATTTATTCCGATGAAAAAGAGTTGCTCTGTCCTTTTAGGTTTTTTAATTAGTCTTTCGCTCTATGGTCAATCAGGATTTCCTTTTAGCATTGAATTAGATAGTTTTTCCATCAATGGTTTGGATGGCGTTCAATCTTTTGCGAAAGCACAATCTGACGGCAAATGGTTGATTCTTACAGGACGAACGAATGGAGTGCACCCGCCGCAGCCCCCTTTTGCATTTGAGACTAAGGATGAGAATAAATTAATTTATGTTGTCGATCCTATTCAAAAGAAGGTGTGGCAATCTGATTTGGTAAGTTTGCCAATGTCTATTCAAGAGCAAATGAAATCTACAAATGCTGAATTTTATCAAAATGGGGATACGCTATACATTGTCGGAGGCTATGGTTATAGTAGTACTCTTCAGCTTCATGTTACCTATCCTTTTGTGACCGCTATCAATGTTACAGGATTGGTGACTGCGATTATGGATGAACAAGAAGATATTGCCCCATTCTTTAAGCAAGGGCGATCTCCGTATATGCAAGTGACTGGAGCCCAATTAGGGAAAATAGGAGAAACCTATTATTTAGTTGGGGGTCAAAAATTCACAGGGTTGTACAATCCCAATAATGGGGTTTCTTTCTCTCAAGCTTATACCAAGTCTATCCGAAAATTTAAACTTGGCTTACAAGCAGATACCGTCGCTATTTATGATATTGAAGAAATAACCGATGAAAATAGTTTTCGACGAAGAGATTATAATTTAGTGCCACAGGTTTTTCCTGATGGTGAATTTGGATATATGCTGTCATCAGGGGTTTTTCAAAAAAACTTAAATTTACCTTATTTATCACCAACGGATATACGTGCGAACAACTACCAGCACCGTTCTGGCTTTGAACAGTATTTAAGTCATTATCATTCGGCAAAATTTGGAGCGTATGATAGTGACACAAAAAAAATGTATTCTGTTTTTTTGGGGGGCATGGCTCAGTATTACTACGAAGATAATACCTTGATACAAAATGACTCTGTACCTTTTGTAAAAACCATAAGCGTGATTATTCGAGACTCGTTAGACAGCTTGTATGAGGTTGGACTTGTAGATGAGATGCCCCGATTGACGGGCTCCAACGCCGAGATTTTTTATAATAAATCATTGCCGTTTATTCATGACCATATCGTCGATTTATCATCTATTAACGAAGATACCATCTTGGTTGGATATATTTTTGGGGGTATTGTGAGCCAAGAGCGTAATCCATTTGCACTGTCTCATAATTTAGCTTCTATCGCTTCTAATCAAATTTACAAGCTTAAAATAATCCGAACGATTGTAGGAACACATTCTCTTATTCACAAAAAAGATAAATTTGATTTTACTATTTTGGCTAATCCTATTGTGGGCAGGGTGCTAAATGTAAAATTATTAAAAAAAATTCACGGGGTGATACATGTTGATATTTTATCGCAAGATGGAAAAATTCTGCTTTCGCAAAAACAACCTATTGATAATCAATCTATTATCCATGTGTTTTTGCCAAAAGAAATTCCGTCTGGGGTTTATTTTATCCAGCTCGCCCAGAAGAATGAATTTGCGAAAGCAAAGACGTTTATTGTTCACTAAAATGAAAAAAAAATGAAAAATCTATTACTATTTATGGGCTTGTTTTATTCAGCAATCTTATTTGCACAGCCACAAGTTTCTTTAGAGCAAGTGGCCACGGGGTTTGATTCGCCATTAGAAATTGTACATGCTGGAGACGCACGTTTGTTTGTATGTGAAAGGGCGGGATTGATAAAAATTATTGATTCTACCGACAATGTATTGCCAACACCATTTTTAGACTTGACAGATAGTGTCAAGTCTTGTGGCGGAAATTGTGAAGTCGGCATGATGGGCTTAGCTTTTGACCCAAACTATAAAACTAATGGCTACTTTTATGTGACATACACGAGTCGTTTGGACTGGGGCGCAAATCCTTGGGATGCCACCATGCGGGTTTCTAGGTTTAAAGTGGATGCCCAAAACTCCAATCTAGCCGACAAATCATCTGAAACGATTGTCATGGAAGTCTATGAACCTTTTATTAATCACAATGGCGGAAGTATTCGTTTTGGACCTGATGGATATTTGTACATTGGCTGGGGAGATGGAGGTTTTGAAGATATTAATAATCCTGATCCTTATCACAATGCTCAAAACCCCCAAAAGCTTTTAGGAAAAATCCTTAGGATTGATGTGAGCCAGTTGCCTTACACGATTCCTCCTGATAATCCCTTTGTTGGAGATTCCATGGTTTTGGATGAAATCTGGGCACTGGGGATTCGTAATCCTTGGAAATTTAACTTTGATAGTGAGACGGGAGATTTTTGGTTGGCGGATGTGCAGCATGCTACTCAAGAAGAAATAGATTTTCATCCCTTCGGCGAGCCAGCTGGTCAAAACTATGGTTGGAAATGTTATGAAGGCAATGGTATTTTTGATACCACGGGGTGTACAGTGCCCATCGGGAATTTAACTTTTCCCGTTTTTACTTACGACCATTTTTCGGACTCTTGTTTTTCGGTGTCTGGAGGAGCTGTTTATAGGGGCAATACCAGTGATTTGGAGGGTTATTATGTTTATGGTGATTTTTGTCGGGAGTTTATTGGTGGGGTAAAGTCAGATGGTCAAGGTGGCTGGATTGGGGATACCTTAGCATATACACCTAATGTGTATATTAGTGCAATTGACGAAGGATATGATAAGAACTTGTACGTGGTTGATTTTGGGTATGGCAACCCAGGTACAGGCAAAATCCATAGAATTGTTACAGAGTGCACAGGCTTTTCGGTGAATGACAGCATTACGGTGCCAATTCAGTGTGGAGAAGACTGCAATGGGGTTGTTGAAGTCATACCAATTTCTACACATGGGAGTCAATTTATTTATTCTTGGAATGGGATGGAAGATATCGGAACATCTTTTTTACAATCAGACCTTTGTGCAGGTAGTTATGAGCTAAAAGTAACGGACTCCGTTGGATGTTCAATTTCCAAAACAATTGTATTGGATCCCTTGCATACATCTCCTACACCTAGTATCCAAATTATGGGTGATGAGCTTGGCACATCTTCTACTTTTGCTTCTTATCAATGGTTGCTGGATGGTGTGCCCATTTCTGGAGCGACCAACGGGACGTATCAGCCCACTATTACGGGGTTTTATTCCATGGTCGCCACCAATGAATTTGGCTGTACAGGGACTTCTGATTCATTATTTTTTGAAATTCTAGCAACAGAAAATGTCCTCTTTCAAGATGCCGCCATCACTCTTGGACCCAATCCAACAAAGGGAGAATTGACCATTGAGATTACAAATGCTAATCGCAATCCCATCGTCTTGTCTGTCATAAATGCCTTAGGTCAGGTCTTACAAACCTATACACAGCCCAAAAGTCAACCGTATTGGAAAAGCAGTATTAATCTTTCGAATCTTTCGGGAAAGACCATTTGGATAGATATTCAGCGGAAAAATGAGCACGTTCTGAAGGCTATTTTGGTAGAATAAAAAATAATTATTACAATAATTTGGCTTCTTTTTAGTTGAAGTATTACGCTAATATGTGTAATATGCATCTTGGGGCGCTATTTTCCTGAGTTCCTTTCGGAAAATAGCTCCTTTTTTGTATCTTCGCAAAAAATAATAACCATGTTCGGAAGCAAGAAGAAAAAGCAGAGTGTAGCACCCAAAAATATAGCCAGTGCATCCAAAACAGCAGGGCTCAATAGCCTTGTTCAACAAACTAATCTTGAAGGAACCATCAATGCAGATAGCGATTTTCGAGTAGATGGTACGATTAAAGGCACTTTGAATTGTTCGGCGAAAGTAATTATAGGCCCTACAGGTGCTGTCGAAGGAACCATCAAATGCCAAAATGCCGTGATTGAAGGGCGATTTACAGGCGAATTACGCGTCTCAGACGCACTAACGGTCAAAGAAAATGCCAATCTTTCGGGAGATGTTTATACTTCTACACTTGTAGTACAGCCTGGTGCGATATTTAATGTAGTATGTAAAATGACCAAAGGTGCTGCATCCGCACCGACACCTTCAGAAAATGGCAAAGTCCTAAACTAGCGTTTCGCATTGCGCATGAAAGACAAAAAAGACTTAAAAGAGAACATTAAGTTCTATGGTAAATACATGGGACTGGCTACCCAAATGTTTGGGACTTTGTTTGTTGCCGCAATAGTAGGTCAATGGCTAGATCGTAAGTTCGAAACTTCTCGCCCCCTAATTACCGCCTTGCTGGTTGTATTGGCCTTGGGCGGTGTTCTTTTTAAATTGATAAAAGATTTGGACAAAAAATGAATCACACCGCCTTTGTCAAAGGACTATTGATCACGTCTCTCATTGCTTTTGTCATTAGTTATGCCTTATCTCTATTGCCGCAAGAAGCACCTTTTCAAAAAATTATCTTCGGGTCTTTGGTTTTCTTTGCCGTTTTTACCGTTTTCCAGTATTGGATAGGGCTTCGAGTGACCGACCATCCCAATAAAGGGCTTTATATCGGCATGGTACAGTTGCTTTCCGGGATTAAAATCGCCATCACCATCGCATTTGTCGCTATTTTTATGAAAGTTGCAAAACCAGAGAACACTTGGTTTGTTCTACCCTTTTTACTGAACTATGTCATCTTCACCGTTTTTGAAACGGCCACCCTAATGCGAGTGGGTAACAAAAAGTCCCAACCTAAAAAATAGCTCCAAAATAAGCTCCATGAGCAAAAAAAAAATAGACGCCACTCCAAAACTAGACATCCAAAATAACATCTACATCAAAGGTGCTAAGGGAAACAACCTGCAAAATATAAGTTTGACTATCCCTAAAGATCAGTTGGTGGTCGTCACAGGCGTTTCGGGTTCTGGAAAATCCACGATTACTATGGATACGCTGTTTGCAGAAGGGCAACGCCGATATGTAGAGAGCTTGTCTTCTTATGCCCGTCAGTTTTTGATGCGGATGAAAAAACCTGAAGTGGATTACATCAAAGGCATTTGTCCAGCCATTGCTATAGAGCAAAAAGTAACTACAGGTAATAATCGTTCGACCGTCGGGTCGATGACCGAAGTGTATGACTATATGCGCTTGTTGTATGCGCGGATTGGTAAGATTATTTCACCGATTTCAGGCAAAGAAGTCAAAAGACATACGGTAACCGATGTCGTAGATTTTATCAAGAGCCTAAAAGAAGGGACAAAAGTTCAACTCTATATTGGTTTGCACCAAAAATATGAAGATAGAACACTCCAAAAAGAATTAGAGCTACATATCCAAAAAGGATATACCCGCTTGCAATGGAAAGGAGAGCTGCACCACATCGAAGATTTTTTAGAGAATAAAAAGATAAAATTCAATCAGCCTGCCGCCCAGTTTGCCCGCAAGGGTATGCGCATTTTGATAGACCGGTTTGCGGTGGATAATTCAGACGAAGACCATTTAAAGCGTATTGCGGATTCTGTCCAAACGGCTTTTTACGAAAGTGAAGGACACTGCATCGTGGATGTGATAGGTGGCAAAGAAATCATGTTTAATAACCGTTTGGAGTTGGATGGGATTGAATTTCCGACCCCTTCCGTTCAGTTATTCAATTATAACAATCCATTTGGTGCTTGCCCGGTTTGTGAAGGCTATGGACAAGTCATCGGTGTCTCAGAAAGCAAGGTTTTTCCAGATAGTACGCTGTCCATTTATGATGGGGCTATTGCGCCTTGGCGTGGGGTGAAAGGAAAGAAATGGTTACAAAAACTATTGGATAAGGCGGATGAATTTGATTTTCCGATTCATCGTCCTATTCAGGATTTGACACAAGAGCAGCGCGCGTTATTATGGTCTGGAAATAAGCATTTTAGGGGGATTACCACGTATTTTGAGACTTTGAAAAAGAAATTATATAAAATCCAAAATCGGGTATTATTAGCTCGGTATCGGGGACGCACCCAATGTCTTTCTTGCCACGGCTCCCGCTTGCGCAAAGAAGCGACTTATATAAAAGTAGGGGGCAAAGCCATCACAGAATTAGACTTTTTGCCCATCAGCGAACTCCAAGATTTTTTTAAAAAAATAAAGCTCTCCAAGCACGATAAAGAAATAGCATCAAGACTTTTGCTTGAGATTAATACTCGCTTGCAATCCATGATGGATTTGGGACTGGATTATTTGTCCATTGATCGGGTGTCTTCGACATTGAGTGGCGGGGAGACGCAGCGGATAAATTTGACGCGGACGCTCGGTAATAATCTCACGAGCTCACTCTATATTTTGGACGAACCTAGCGTGGGTTTGCACCCAAAAGATACCGAAAAATTAGTGGCGGTGCTCAAACGATTGCGGGATTTGGGCAATACGGTCTTGGTGGTGGAGCATGAAGAAGAAGTCATTCGTCAAGCAGATTATTTGATTGACATGGGGCCGGGAGCGGGCACGCATGGTGGACATGTGGTCTTTCAAGGAAAATACAAAGATGCACTAAAAAGTAAGATTAAAGATAGCTTGACGGTAGATTACCTTACGGCAAAAAGAAGTGTACCCGTGCCTAGTTTTCGGCGTAAGCCCAATAACTTTATCGAAATCAAAGGCGCATCTCAGTTTAATCTCCAAAATATTGAAAGTTAAACCAGCCATTCCAACTGCATCAGG
>CAYTLX010000037.1:8247-10807 GCA_964438645.1 uncultured Saprospiraceae bacterium
AAATATTGATGTAAAAATCCCACTAGGCGTCATTTCGGTGGTCACTGGGGTATCGGGCTCTGGCAAAACAACATTGGTCAAAAAGATACTTTATCCCGCTTTGCAAGAAGCCTTGGGGACACATACGAATGCCTTGATTGGGAGTCATTCAGAAATGATTTTTGACGAGCATCTATTGAATCAAGTGGAGATGGTCTCGCAAAGCCCCATCGGTAAATCTTCTCGCTCGAATCCAGCTACTTACGTCAAAGCGTATGACGATATCCGCAAGTTGATGGCAAAGCAGCAGCTTTCTTTGATCAAAGGGTTTCAGCCGAAGCACTATTCGTTTAATGTAGAAGGTGGACGCTGCGAAGCCTGTAAGGGAGAAGGAGAACAGGTAGTTGAAATGCAGTTTTTGGCAGATGTGCGCTTGGAATGTGAAGCCTGTAAAGGAAAACGATTCAAAAAAGAAGTACTGGAAGTAAAGTATAAGGACAAGAATATTTCTGATATTTTGGGGATGACCATCGAAGAAGCTTTAGATTTTTTCAAGGATGTGAAAGCCGTTCATGCCAAAATTCAACCGCTCATGGATGTGGGACTAGGCTATGTTACCTTAGGGCAGTCATCCAATACTTTATCTGGTGGAGAAGCCCAACGGGTTAAACTCGCTTCTTTTTTGAGCAAACGAAATACCCGTGAAAAAATCTTGTTTATTTTTGATGAGCCTACTACGGGGCTACATTTTCATGACATTAATCTGTTGCTATCTTCCTTTAATCGTCTGGTCGAAAAAGGGCATAGCGTGTTGATTGTCGAACACAATATGGAAGTGATAAAATCCGCAGATTGGGTCATAGACTTAGGCCCAGGTGGGGGCAAAAATGGGGGCAATCTACTTTTTCAAGGGACGCCAGAAGCTTTGACCAAGGTAAAGAAGTCTCATACGGGCGCCTTCTTGAAGAAAGTGATTTTTGCAACGAATTAGCTGCCCTAATTTCTATCTAAAAATAGGGGCACCTAAACAGTTACAAATGAAGATTTATATGACTCAATAGGACACCATTAAAAAAAGCCCTATTGCAAATGCAATAGGGCTTTTTCTGAAAAGATTTATTTTTAGAAGTGCGGACAATAAACCCCACGTCTTTCTGGACCACAAATCTTATACGCTAGTGAGAATTCAAAAGCTCCATTAGAGTTACTTGCTTGACGCAACTTAGAAGTGTTGATGTCATAGCTAAATCCTAAAGAAAATTGGTCATAATCAAAGCGAGTGGTTAGTATCAAGGCATCCATTAAAGTTCCCTTTTCTAATTTATTGGCGACTCTCACCCAAGCACCAAATTGTACTGCTTGGTAGAAGAATTTATTATCACCTAATACAAACTTCATGTTTGTACCCCCATTTATCTCCATACTAGGGCCTTGGAAGAAAGCAACTACCTTAGGGCCTAGTCCAATCCGATCGGACATCATAAATTCGCCCCCCATGTGTGCGGAGATTCTAGAATACAAAGGCACAGCGTCTCCATTCTCATCAAATGTAACATCTGCCCGATTGATGTGGTGATAAGAACCACCAATATGGAAGTTAGTCATTTCATCAAAAACAGAAAACCAAAGCATACCCGCTCCAATATCCACAAAGCCAAATTGATTCCGCCCCCAATTTTCGTAAGAAGCTAAATTCGGATCGTAGCTAGAATTACCGTCATATTGGTTACCCCATTGTGCTTTTTGAAAATCTACACTCCGTTGAGAGTATCCACCTTCTGCTCCGACGACAAAGTAATGCGCTTTTTTGCGGTATCCCCCCATTTTTTTGCTGTAAGACCCTGATAGTCTAGCTTGCATCGTACCAAAGCCTAAAGAACCTGCTTGGTCTCTCCAAAGCGTAATACCTGCGCCAAAATAATCACTACGTCCTACGGGTATTTTTTGGTCGTAAGACACAGAAAAAGTAGAAAAAGCTTTATTTCTTAGGATACTAGCCCATTGACTGCGATAATTGCCACTAATACGGCCATTACAATTCATGACACCTGTCAAAGCAGGGTTCAAGTTTAATGGAGAAAGATAAAACTGTGAGAAATGGATGTCCTGGGCCTGAGTACTAAAACCAAAGGCTATAAGGAGCATCAAAAGACCAATTTTTCGAGTTAATCTAGTAATCATCATTTTTTGTTAGTTGAGCGGTTTGTAATCGGTAAGATACTTCAAAGTGGGATATTGTTGCCTCGAAGAACGATTTCAAAACCAAAATTATTCTAATTTTATCAAAACAACCCTTCTTCTAAGGTGCTAAGATAATCATTTTTTTTATTTGTTCGGTTATATTTTTGCTAAAACAGCTTTTTTTGCGTCATTTGGGCCAAATACAGCCATAATTTGAGACCAAAATATTATCTAATCGGTCTGCTTCTATCAAGTGTTCTTCAATGTAAGTCCTTGCGGCTTCTTCCGAAAAATACTTATCATAGGCAGTCCAACTCAGCATAATAACATCGCCTTTTAGGGATAAACGAATTTTACCAGGCTCATTATTTTGCGAAAGCAAAAAAATCAATAAATCATT
>CAYTLX010000038.1:0-10806 GCA_964438645.1 uncultured Saprospiraceae bacterium
AATGAACGCCAAAGGCAAATTGAACGCCGAAGGCAAATGAACGCCAAAGGCAAATTAAACGCCAAAGGCAACCAAAAGCTACAACAACCGAAAGCCCAAAGAAATAACAAACCGACTAGGGCTAGTAGAAAACTGATAGTCATGATTAAAAAAGGAAAAGTGATCGGCCGCCTTATTAAAATTGCCTTCATATCGCCCATCAATACTCAAGCGCCCGGCATCCAATCCTAAGCCTAATTGATAGCCATAAGTCATATCATTAAATTTTTGGCTATAGCCAGACAAATCTTTTAATTCGGACTTACTATGGATAAAAACGTGTCCTACGGGACCGCCCATTAAACGTAAAGCGCCTAGTTTCGCTCCCATCATCACGGGAATATCTAGATATTGGTAGGTTTCGCTCTTTACGGTAGAGACGATATTGTTTACGCCAAATTCTTTGACATTATAGTTAATTTTGTTAGAATTGAAGACAAACTCGGGTCGGAAGATAAATTTGTGCATCTGGCCTTGGATATAAAATCCAAAGTGCATTCCATAATCAGCATCTTTTACAGAGATTCCAAACTTTTTGGCATCGTCTAAATTCAATATTTCTAACTCTTCGGGGGCAATACTCGTGGTATTGATACCGCCTTTGAGCCCTAAGGTCAATTGTGCCTTTGCAGAAAAAGTAAAAAGTAAAAATCCTAAAAACAAGAGATAATTTTTCATGGCTGGTGGTTTTTTGCTTGTGATGCTTATATATTGAAAATCAGTGACTTATAATGGTCAAAAATCAACAACATAATAATGAAGCGTATATTTTGAAACTGGAACTCCAAGTTTCCTGCTCCCAAAACGCATCAAACAGACAGAAACTTGTATCTTGTGCCTTTATCTTAACAAAGATTAACCTTTTTGGCTTTTTTTAACTTTATTTAAGAGTTTTGAGAAGGTAAAATGCTTAAATATTGGTGCCCAATGGATAGTGCCAGTGTTTGTAAAACCAAAATCCATCCCTATGTCCATCAACAAGGCGACATTTATAGGTAGTTACCCCAAGTTAGCTCAATGCCCTGAGCCCAACCTACCCGAATATGCGTTTTGTGGAAGATCCAATGTGGGCAAATCTTCCCTAATTAATATGCTTACTGAGCATCAAAAACTGGCCAAGACATCTAGTACGCCAGGAAAAACGCAATTATTAAATTTCTTTTTAATTGATGAAGCTTGGTATTTGGTGGATTTGCCTGGCTATGGTTTTGCGAAAGTATCCAAAAAGAATCGGAAGCAATGGTGGTCTATGATCACCCAGTATGTCCGCTTTCGCGAAAGCCTACTCACCGTTTTTGTTTTGGTGGATGGCATGATAAAACCGCAAATAAATGACATCGAATTCATAAATATGCTTGGAGAAAATGGCGTTGCCTTTTCTATTGTTTTTACGAAAGTAGATCGCATCAAGCCCAAGGAATTTAAGAAAAATAGACAAGCTTTTGAAGAAAAGCTTTTGGAAAGTTGGGAAGAATTACCCCCTATTTTTGTTACTTCTTCCAAAAAAGGACGTGGCAAAAAAGAACTAACGGAATACATCTTCTCCATCAATGAAAAAGTAGCTGAAGAGTTTTAAAATGGCAAAGTATAAATTTGTACATACCCCGATTTATAAGGACATGAATGATTGGCCCATCTCCAAAATGGGCAAAAATCGAAAGAAATATGTCAAAGAATTGGAAGAGATGGTCTTTGAACGCATCAAAACCCGTAAAGGAGATCGGATTGGGCGTTTGCTTGCGCAAACCATCTACAAAGAGCGTATTAGAGTCAAAGAAGAACCATGGAAAGTAGATCCAAAAGATGACCCTATTTTTTGGCGAAAGCTCCAAAAAAGGCTGGCTGAAGAAATTGACCTTGATAATCAAGCCGCCATTGATGAAAATGACCGTATTCTAAAGGAAATCATCCATCGTTATTCAGAAGAAATCATTGGCTCGTTTAGGAATAAAACCTTTCGGTTTGCACGAAAATTTTTGACCGTCGTCTTCAATCGGCTGCTCAATACCGCTGCCAATCGAAATATCCAACGTGTCTATGGTACGGAACACAAACTCCATGACCGGATGCGTGCTTACGGTGAAATTGAAAAGCTCAGAAAACTTTTTCCGCAAGGAAATATCGTCATCGTACCGACCCATTTTAGCAACTTAGACTCCGTACTTGTAGGTTATGTTTTGGATTCTATATTGGGTTTACCCGCCTTTTCTTATGGAGCAGGATTGAATCTGTATAATTCTGGTTTTGCGGCTCATTATATGAATTATCTAGGGGCTTATCGGGTGGATCGACGCAAAAAGAACGTCGTTTATTTAGAAACCCTAAAAGCTTTATCCAGCTTACTCAATCAAAAAGGAGTCAATAATATTTTCTTTCCAGGCGGCACTCGCTCTCGTTCGGGAGCCATCGAAGAGCAGTTAAAACTTGGACTACTCGGCTCCATTATTGATGCCCAAAGAGAACTACTCAAAAAAGGCTCCGACAGAAAAGTAATCATCGTGCCTGTCATCATAAGTTATCATTTTGTACTGGAAGCCAAGCATCTAATCTATCAATACCTAAAGAAAACAGGCAAGGAAAACTTTTTGCTCCCTGCCAAAAAGGACGATTCTAAAAAGAAGAAAAGAATCATGAAATTCCTGTGGGAGTTTTTTAGTGATACTTCGGAAATCATCATCTCTATTGGGCGCCCGATGGATGCCTTAGGTAATTTTGTGGATGAAAATGCGGTGAGCCATGATCGATTTGGCAAAGAAGTAAATGTCAGAGATTATTTTGAAAAAGATGGAGTAGTTACTACGGACAAGCAGCGAGAATCTGTCTATACCAAGCAGTTGGCAGAAAGAATTGTGCGCCGTTTTCATAAGGAAAACATTGTATTGACGAGTCATCTAACGGCTTTTGCGGTTTATAACATCCTAAAACGCAAACACCCAACGCTGGATCAATTTGCCCTAATGCGCATCCCTACGGAAGACATTAATTTTCCGATTGCAATGGTTGCGGATGTGGTCGCTCAGCTCCAAGCAAAATTGGAAGAGATGGCCGCCAACAAAGACATTATCCTTTCAGATGACGTCCGAAAAGAGCCTTTAGAAGTCATCCATGATGGCGTGGTAAAAGTCGGAAAATTTCATCTCAAAAAACCTTTGGCCATCAATAAAGCGGGAGATATTTACAGCAGAGATTTTGCCCTACTCTTCTATTACCATAATCGCATGCAAGGCTATGAACTTGAAAAATATGTTGATTGGGAAGGGATTCTTGCGAAATATGCAGATATTCATGATTATTCTTAGG
The DNA here is from genome assembly GCA_964438645.1 of uncultured Saprospiraceae bacterium. Classification (GTDB taxonomy): domain Bacteria; phylum Bacteroidota; class Bacteroidia; order Chitinophagales; family Saprospiraceae; genus HyVt-613. The sequence continues at coordinate 3,340 of CAYTLX010000038.1, forward strand.
TGACGGAGACGTAGCTTGCCTTGCTTCCAACTACTTCCTTTATTAAAACGTAACTGTTTAGGTACCCACAGATTTTTGCCATAAAATGCCCTTTTTGCGCCTGTTATTGCTATTTTTTTATCACATAGCGATGCTATGCTTCAAAAAAAATAGCTTCAACATACACAAAAACGCCTATTTTCTGCCTAAAAATAGGGATACCTAAACAGTTACATTAAAACAAACTTTCCAAAGTTCTAAACTTTGGAAAGTTAGACACAATCCTACCAACTCTCCCGAATCACACTCCCCTTCTCTGCATCCAACTCCACCATCAGATGGACATCAATTTCTTGTTGCAGAATATCTACGTGAGAAATAATGCCCACCGTACGATTTTCTTTGCGCAAAGCTTTTAGCGTTTTAAAGACGGCTGCGATGGATTCATTATCTTGGGAGCCAAAACCTTCATCCAAAAAGAAAAAGTTCTTTTCGGATTGGGTGAGCTCATGGATATTATCCGCCAATGCCAAAGCCAAACACAGAGCCGCTTGAAAAGTTTGTCCGCCAGATAAGGTTTTTATCGTTCTTTTGTGTCCTCCATTTAATTGATCTCGAATCCAAAAACTATTGTCCGCTTCCAATTCTAAAGATAGCTCATGCTTGGTCAAATTTTGAAAACGATGGTTGGCGGCATTCACTATATTTTGGAGATAGACTGATGAAATAAAATTCACAAATCCTTGACCCTTAAAGAGTTGCAACAAGGTTTTTATATTTTCGGCTCTTAATTCTAAAGCCTTCAATTCTTTTTTGAGTTTCTTCTTTTCTTTGACCTTTTCAGTCAACTCTTGAATACTGGCTTTCGTTTGCGCCAATTGTCCTAGGATATTTTTCTGCTCAACTTCAAGGGTTTGGATACTTGATTTTAGTTTTGCGAAAGCATCACTATCGAATTTCACTTTGCTCGTCTTTCTAAGCAAATCATCCCATTTTTGCTTCTTAGAAAAAGCTTCTTTTTTGTATTTCTCTACACGCTCCAATTGACTTTTGGGGTCTATTCCTTTGCCCAAAAGCGCCATCACTTCATCCAAATGATTAAAACTCGATTGGGCAACTTGAGTGCTTATTTTTTGATTGATTTGTTCAAAAACGGCTTGTTCTTTGGTGAGACTTTTCGTTTTAATTTTTAGGGTGGTTGAGATGGTTGTTTTTCGTTCTTCTAGTTTTTTGACTTCTTTCTCAACCGCTTCAAAAGTGCGGGTATTTTCTTCAATTTTTTGTAAATACTTTTTCTTTAGCGCCTTCATTCCAGCGGCGGATTCATCCTGAATGCGCTCAAATACCTTGGGCTTCATCTGCTCTTGGAGCAAATCCATTTTCGATTGCAGAAAATCCCGCTTTTGCTCCATAGCATCTATCTTGGGCAAAAGAATTTTGAGTTTTTGCTTATTATTTTGCAAAACTTGTTGCTGCTCTTTGGCTTGCTTGGACAAAGCTTCCTTTTGGGCTTCAATTTGCTTAGCCTGCTCTACTTTTACTAAGATGGCCTCCAATGAATCAATACTCCTATCCTTCCAAAATTTTGTTTTTTGATGCTTGGATTGCTGCTTTCGCAAATCATTAATCTTGGCATTCATCTGCTCTATGCGTGTGGCATGATTCGCTTCCAAGCTCGCTATAGCCGAAAACTCTACCAAAACCGCCTGCCCTACATCAAATTTTTCTTGATAATCGGTTAGCTCCAATTGCGCACGATGCAACTGATCCGATAAATCATCTTCATCTAGCACACTAGGATGCTCTAAGGCACCGCAAACGGGGCAGGCTTCTCCATCCTTTAACTCACGAGCATGCGCCGCTAAAGTATTTTGGGTCATCAACGCTCTCTCCTTTTCTGCTATCTTCTTATTTTTTCTGGAAAAGTTGATTTGGGCTTGCTTCAGGGCTTCTAATCCTTCGGCAATAGACATGGATTTTAATGAGGGCAAAAAAGAAAGAGCTGGTTGAATCACCTGCTCCTTTTTGACCAACAAAGCATCCATTTTTTTCTCAACAGACTTCAATTCCTTTTCTTGCTCCAATATGCTTTGGGTAGCATCCTTATCAATTTCGTACCAATCCCTAATTTTAATCAATTCAATAAGATTTGGCGCATCCTTCGTCCACTTTTCGAGTGTATTATTATTCTCTTTTTCGTCCTGTTCTAGTTTTTCGATTTGTTGTTCAAAATACTTGGCTTCTTTTTGCAGCCCAGCTAACTCTTGCTCCAAAGGCTTTTTCTTTTCCGCATAGTCTAAGCGCTCAATTCCCTTTTCAATATCCAAAACTACCTCCTGATAAAAGTCCTTCTTATCATTTTCTTCTTTGAGTTTATCAAATTCTCTTTTTTGTATAACTAGCTGTTTATCAATTGATTGCAACTCATCCTTTAGTTTTACAATTTCTTTTTCCAAATCCTTCACGTCAATTTCTTGCTGCTTTAAATGCTCTAGCCCCGCTTTAAAAAACTCATTGCAATAAGCAATATTTTTAGCTTCAACTTCTAAAGCGAGCACCCGTGTCTCATATTTTTGTACGTAAGACTGATAGTCGATTTTGGCCTTCTCCAAATCTTCAAAAAGGATTTTTACTTTTTCTGATTCTTTGAGTTTTTCGTGTTCTTTTTTTAATTTTACTTCGCTTGATTTGTGTGATTTTTCTAACACTTTGAGCTCCGCTTCTTGGGTTTTAAGTCGCTCGGCGCTCACCTCTTCTAGTTGGGCCAACTGTCCAAACAAGTGTGATATTCTTTCTTTATTTCTACTTGCAAGAATAGCGGCTTTTCGATGCAAATCAAACTTCTCCAAATTAAAAATCTCCTTCAACATATCCGAACGCTCGGTGCTTTTCAGTCCCAAAAACTCCTGAAATTTTCCTTGCGGAATAATGATGGCTCTTTTAAAATTATCATAACTCAGCCCCACGATACTCGGTATCTCCTCCACCAAAATAGGCATCCACTCCCCTTCTTCCTTTCGGTACAATTTACGTTCTATCTTTTTGACATCTTCATGGCGTTTTCGATTTCTTTTTGCGGAAGCGACGGCCTTATAGAAAGTGCTTTCCTTACCAGACTTAAAAATGAATTCAATATTCATGTCATCCGACATCAAATTCATCATGTTGTAATTTCGATTATCTCGAGCATTCAATCGCTCCGACTGACCGTACAAGACAAAAGAAATGGCTTCCAAGATGGTTGACTTTCCGCTTCCCACTTTTCCAAAAATCCCAAAAAGATGCGACTTAAGCAGTGTGGTAAAATCAATCACCTGCTCCGTTTTAAAGGAATAAAGACCTTTAATTTTTAATTCTATCGGTATCATATTCCTTTCAATTCATTAAATAAATCCAACAATTCTTTATTGGGCGCAAGCCCCCCATTCTTATGTTCAAAATAATCCACAAAAAGTTGATTGATATTTTTTTCTAAGTCAATCACTGCGCGTTTACTACTCATAACTAGCTCATTATCAGCGACTATTGGGATAATCGACACAATTCCATCATGCGCTTCTTGCAGGCGTCGCTTCTCCACTCCCGTCAAATAAGTCTCCGTATGAATCGTCAATTCGACCAAAGCATTTGGATTTTCTTTTAGCCACTTTACCGCTTTATCTATGTCCGAAAATTTATTTCGCAACAAGCGTCGCCCAAGCTGCAGCTTCACGGCTTCCACTTCCACTTTTTTGCCAGGCTCGGCATCAATAATTACCACATATTTTTGCTGATTGGCTTCACTAAAACTATATGCCAAAGGGCTAGAAGAATAAACGATTGGGCAAGGTTTTTCCGCAATAGTTTGCTTTCGGTGTAGATGCCCAAGCGCCACATACTGAATTCCTTTCGGAATATTATTGGAATAAATCGGCTGTGCGCCCCCCACATACAGGATGGACTTTTCATCTTCGGACTCTTCATTTTCGTTGATTGCTTCGCCTTTTTTGACAAAGAACAAATGGGTCATTAAGATATTCACGCCTTTTTTATCGCAGTATTTTGCCGCAAGGCGCTCCCACTGGGTCTCCAAAATAGTACGAAATTCTAATTCTTTATCGTCGGCCTTCAACTCTCGTTTGAGTCGCAATTCATTGACATAAGGCGTGGTGATAATGCGCAAAGGAAAATCATTTTCAGGCAACTGCACTTCCACAAAACCTTCATCCGACTGTGTCACTTCCAAACCTGACGCCAACTTAAATTTTGGGACGACACTATTATGGTAGCCGACCATGATGATACCGCATTCCCGCGCCAACGGGTCAGGCGCAGCAATCCGATCGGCAGAGTCATGATTGCCTGCAATGGCGACCACTAAGCGTTTGCCGTCATTGGACAGCCTTTTCACGGTCTTATAAAAAAGGTCATCCGCTTCGGTCGGTGGATTATAGGCATCAAAAATATCCCCAGCAATGAGTACGACATCGACATTTTGGTCATCCGCCACTTGGCAGATTTCGTCCAAGACGGCGATTTGCTCATCAAACCGGCTAAAAGTTTCTAATTTTTTGCCCAAATGCCAATCGGCAGTATGTAAGATTTTCATGATAATATTTTATAATTTCGGCTTCCGCAAAACTACACAAAATATTTTACTCCCCATAATCCAAAAAAAAACCAAAAATGCCTTAAATCCACTTTCATCTCCGCAGAATTGCCCCTTTTTTTCTCAAAAAATGGAGTGGCTCTAGAATCAAAAAAGCACAACTCCCAAAAATAAAACACCTAATCACCTAAAAACCAGTATCTTACAAAAAGTACAAAAACAAAATATACACACAAACACCGAAAAACATTCTTTTTAATGATTCACTTAGCACTTTACTTTGTACCATCGCTAGTATATCCACGATGTTCTTGTGAGTTTGAAAAAATATTTTGCAACAAAAAAATGAAAAAAAATGAAAAAGTTTTTATTCCTACTGGCCTTGATGCTTCCCGCCCTATTGGGAACTAGCCACCTAATGGCTCAAAATGACACAACCTGTCAAGCGATTTTTATTTCTGAGCAAAATGACTCCGACCCAATGACCGTAGATTTCCAAGACGTATCTTTTCCGCAAGGAGCAGCGAATGCTTGGAATTGGTCTTTTGGAGACGGGGATTCTAGTACAGAACAAAACCCTAGTCACACTTATGCCACTGAAGGTACTTATGAAGTTACGTTTCAAATTACCACGGCAACCTGTTCATCTACAATAATCCTACCTGTGACGGTCTCTACGGACACATCTGGTTGTAATTGTCCACAGACGTATGATCCCGTTTGTGTACTCACCCCTAATGATGGAATCATTGAATTCATCAACGTATGTTTTGCCGCATGTGAAGGATATTCACCTAGCGACTTTGTTGATTGTGGATTGGCTTGTCAAGTATATTTTGACTTTACGCAAGATGCCAATGATTATTTAACTTTCACTTTTGCAGAATCAGACTTTTCAACATCCCCCATCATTACTTGGGCATGGGATTTTGGAGATGGCACCACTGGCTCTACCGCCAATCCGACCCATACTTATGACCAATCAGGCACTTATGAAGTTACTCTTAGTATTATGCACGAAAACGGCTGCTCTAGTACTTACTCCGCTTTTGTAAATGCTTTTGACGGAAATCCTTGTAACTGCCCAACCGACTATGACCCCGTCTGTGTAGCCACTCCAAATGGCGGAATCATTGAATACCCCAATGAGTGCATGGCTATTTGTGACGGATTTACGCCTAATTTATTTGTGCAATGCGACAGTACTACGTATGATTACTGTGATGCGATGTTCTGCTATGAAAGCGACATTGACAATGCTTTAGCAGTATCATTCCATGATTTTTCATTTTCATTTAGCACGATTACTGGATGGGCTTGGGACTTTGGAGATGGCGCCACTAGCACTGAGCAAAATCCTACACATACCTATGCGGATTACGGTGTCTATTCGGTTAGTTTGACGATTACGACGGCAGATGGTTGTTCGTCAGAAATCACGATGGAAGTATGGTTAGATGATAACGCACCCTGCAATTGTCCAGCCACCTACGACCCTGTTTGTGTCGAAACACCCAATGGAGAAATCTTCCAATTTTGGAATACCTGTGAAGCAGAATGCTATGGATTTACTGATTTTGTTGTATGTGATTCGCTTCCGCAAAATGATTGTGATGCTATTTTTGGATACTATCAAGATTTCTTGTCTAATGATTTAGCCGTTAATTTTGAAGATTACTCTTATTCTTCTTCGCCTATTACGGCTTGGGCTTGGGACTTTGGAGATGGCACTAGCTCTACCGACCAAAACCCTACGCATACCTATACTACCGCAGGAGAATATACGGTTACATTGACGATTACTTCTGATAACTGTACATCTTCTTTTGAAGAAGTTGTTTTTGTAGGGGACTTCACGTTCCCTGATTGCCAAGCATTCTTCTGGCCATTCCCTGATTCTGCGGGTACGGATCTGACTTATCAATTTATTGATTTCTCGCTAGGCAATCCTGACACATGGGCTTGGGATTTTGGAGATGGTACCACTAGTACAGCGCAAAATCCTTTGCATACATATGCAACTGCTGGAACTTACACGGTCTCCTTATCTATTTCTGGGGCTAATTGCCAAAGTAGCTTTGAGCTAGTACTTGATACAGATGATTTCTTTGTATCTCCTAACGATCCTACTTCTGACAACGTACAAGCGTTGTTTACGCCAATTATCGACTTGGCAAGTAACGCTGTTTACTTCAAAAACCAAAGTACTTCTACCACCAATATCACCGAAATAACCTACAATTTTGGAGACGGTCAAGAAGCTACTGCGGAAAATGTCCAACATACTTTCCCCGCTAAGAAAGCGTACAATGTAACGATGCACGTAAAAAATGCGACTGGGCAAACCAGCAGTTTTGTCGGTACTATTGATTTAAAGACGGGTATGTTCAAATCTTCAACCAATACTTCTTCTATTATTTTGAGCAATCCAAAAATAACTAAAGAAGACTTTGGGTTAGCATTGACACCAAATCCCGCATCTTCTGATGTGACGGTGGCCTTTACGACTTCCGTTGCCGGAAAATACAGCATTGAGATTACTTCCGTAACTGGACAATCTCTTTACCGTACTTCTTTCCATGGTGCAAAAGGACAGAACAAGGTGAATATTGATGTACAGGATTATCCACTAGGCTTGTATTTGTTAAAGCTTCAAGTAAATGATTCGTACCAAACTTATAAGTTAGTGAAAGAGTAATACTAAGATTCATTACCTTTTACAGGGCGCAGGATTTATTCCTGCGCCCTTTTTTTTGCCATTGCTTTTCAATGAATGTTCAAGCGTTCCAGTGCGCAATTGTTCAAATGTTCAATTGAATGCAAAGAATCAAAATCTTACACATCCACCAAAATTAACAGACTTTCCCCCGCTGGCGGGGTGAACGACCGATCCCGTAGGG
>CAYTLX010000039.1:0-10779 GCA_964438645.1 uncultured Saprospiraceae bacterium
CGGAAGTTAGAAATAATGTTGGTGGGTTAGCGATTGAAATTGCGGAACAGGTTTTACGCAAGCAGTTAGGTAGTGATGCCGAACAAAAATCCTTCGTGCAAAAGTTAGTCGATAACGCTAAGTTAAACTAATTAGCTTACGCCAAAAATAAATAGCGATGTCATCAAAAAGAATAGCCACAAGATACGCCAAATCCATCATGGATCTTGCCGTTGAGCAGGGAAAGTTGGATAGTATAAAGGGCGATTTTGAGCAATTAAAAGAAGCGTTCAAAAATAGAGACCTTTATCTAATGTCCAAAAGCCCAATCATCAAGGGAGACCAAAAGATGGACGTGTTTAGAGCGATTTTTGAAGGGAAAGTGGATGCTCTGACACTAATGTTTATGGAAGTACTGACCCATAAAGGACGGGAAAATATCCTTTCAGAAGTCGTGAGTGAGTTCTTTAATCAATACCGAAATAAAATGGGTATTTTATCTGTAAAGATGACCACTGCGGTGCCTGCTGATGAAGCATTATTAGCTAGTGCAAAAGCAAAAATATTGAGTTCCGGAATCTCAGCTACGCAAGTTGATATTCAAAATATAGTGAATCCAGACATTTTGGGTGGATTCCAATTGGAGTATGATGGTAAGGAGTATGACGCAAGTGTCTCTACTCACCTTCGTAACCTAAAACAAAATTTAAGAAAATAAGTCAAAGCAACTATTGTTTGCTACGACGAAACAGTTAAAACCACATAGACATGGATGTTAAACCAGACGAAATCTCAGGAATCATCAAGCAACGCCTGACTGGAGTACAAACTGCCACCGAATTAGAAGAAAAAGGTACGGTGCTCCAAGTAGGAGACGGTATCGCTCGTATTTACGGGTTGACAGGCGTAAGAGCTGGTGAATTGGTGCAATTTGATAATGGTACGCAAGCGATTGCCTTGAACCTTGAAGAAGACAACGTAGGGGTCGTACTGATGGGGTCGGCTAAGGGAATCAATGAAGGTTCTAGCGTAAAAAGAACCAATACCATCGCTTCTATTCAAGCTGGAGAAGGTTTGATTGGTCGTGTGGTTGATACATTGGGGAGTCCTATCGACGGTAAAGGACCGATTACAGGTACGACTTACGAGATGCCGATTGAGCGTGTAGCGCCTGGGGTTATCTATCGTCAGCCCGTAACAGAGCCTTTGCAAACAGGTATTATGGCAATCGACGCAATGGTGCCGATTGGACGTGGACAACGGGAGCTAATTATAGGTGACCGTCAGACAGGTAAAACGGCGATTGCGATTGATACCATCATCAACCAAAAAGAATTTTATGACCGTGGAGAGCCTGTATATTGTATTTATGTGGCTTCTGGTCAAAAAGCTTCTACCGTAGCTAATGTGGTACAAACTTTAGAAGAAAATGGAGCTATGGCCTACACAATAGTGGTGTCTGCTTCTGCATCTGATCCTGCGCCCATGCAGTTTTATGCACCTTTTGCGGGGGCCGCAATTGGTGAGTTTTTCAGAGACACAGGTCGTCCAGCTTTGATTATTTATGATGATTTGTCTAAGCAAGCCGTAGCGTACCGTGAAGTATCTTTGTTATTGCGTCGTCCTCCAGGGCGTGAAGCGTATCCAGGGGATGTATTTTACTTGCACTCTCGTTTATTGGAGCGTGCGGCTAAGATTAATCAAAACCAAGCCGTTGCCGAAAGGATGAATGACCTTCCAGAATCTCTAGTAAAAGCGGGGTTAATTAAAGGCGGTGGTTCTTTGACCGCGTTGCCGATTATTGAAACCCAAGCGGGGGACGTGTCTGCTTATATCCCGACCAACGTAATTTCCATTACAGATGGTCAGATTTTCTTAGAAACGAACTTGTTTAACTCTGGTATTCGTCCAGCGATTGATGTAGGGGTTTCTGTAAGTCGTGTAGGGGGTAATGCACAGGTAAAATCAATGAAAAAAGTAGCGGGTACTTTGAAGTTGGACCAAGCACAATATAGAGAATTAGAAGCTTTCGCAAAATTCGGATCAGATCTTGATGCGGCGACACAAGGGGTGATTGACAAAGGAGTACGTAACGTAGAAATCCTAAAGCAACCACAATATTCTCCTTATCCTGTAGGTGATCAAGTAGCGATTCTTTATCTAGGTACCAAAAACCTAGTAAGAGATGTACCACCAGCCAAAATCAAGGAGTTTGAAGAACTGTTCTTGCTAGAAATGGGCAAGAAGCATGCAGATATTTTAGAGCGCTTCCGACTAGGTAAGTACGAAAAAGATGATTTGGCTGCGGTCGAAGCTTTGGCGGGGACATTGACTAAGCAATATAAATAAATAACGGTATGTTGGCATAACGACTTAACGGTATAACGGGCAAAATCGTTATATCGTTATACCGTTAAACCGTTAAACCAGAACAAATGGGAGCAAATTTAAAAGAAGTAAGAGATCGGATCACTTCCGTAAAATCTACGCAACAGATAACCAAAGCCATGAAAATGGTTTCTGCGGCGAAGTTGCGTCGGGCACAAGATGCGATTACTCGTTTGAGACCTTATTCCAATAAACTGGGAGAGATGCTTTCTAGTATCTTGACCAATCTAGATGGAGATGTATCTTCGTCTTATGGAGAAGAAAGAGACCTGCAATCTGCTTTGGTGGTGGTGGTCACTTCCAACCGTGGATTATGTGGTGCTTTTAATACCAACATCATCAAGGAAGCAGAAGCGATGGTGAAAGGGAAATATGCGGGGCTAGGAGAGAAGAATCTTAAGATTATGTGTATTGGAAAGCGGGGAAATGATTATTTCACAAAACGCTACCCTGCCGATATGCTAATCAGCGACCATGTTATGTTGTTTGATGACTTGTCTTTCGACAATGTGGCCAAAGTGAGCCAATCTCTGCTAGATGCGTTTGATGACAAGACCTATGATGCCGTTGATGTTGCGTATGGTAGCTTCAAAAATGCAGCTACACAGCTTCCGACTGTCGAGCACTTTTTGCCTGTGCCTAAGGTAGAAATTCCTGATGCGGATGGCAAAAAGCAATTCAAGGCAGATTATATTTTCTTACCCAATAAGAAGGAATTGTTGGATAGCTTGATTCCCAATATCTTAAAGACGCAATTTCAAAAGTATCTACTAGATACCCACGCTTCCGAGCACGGCGCACGGATGACTGCCATGGATAAAGCAACAGAAAATGCAGATGACTTGATCAAAGAGTTGAAAATTAGCTACAACAAAGCAAGACAAGAAGCCATTACCAATGAAATCTCTGAGATTGTTGGTGGAGCGGCTGCTTTGGAAGGCGCTTAATCTGCGGTGTATGGGCTAACGTAAGATGGTTCATAGGCCGAAAATATAGGAGCAGCTCTAGGTTTTCTTAGGGCTGTTTTTTTATTGAGCCACAAAATATATCAAGGAATAAGTATATTACCATAATTCTCCATACCTTCGGGCTGATTTGTGTAGAAGAAACCTGAAGAAATGGCTCTAAGAAAAAAGAAAATCAAGGCAGTAATACCTGTCGCAGGAGTAGGGACGAAGCTTCGCCCCCATACCTTTACACAGCCAAAACCACTGATTCCTGTCGCAGGAAAGCCCATTCTTTCTCATATTATTGATCAATTTCTGCTTGTCGGTATAGACGAGTTTGTAATAATTATTGGGTATTTAGGGGATAAAATACGCCATTATGTAGCCGAAACCTATCCAGAATTAAAAGTTGAGTATGTCTATCAAGAAGAGCGATTAGGATTGGGGCATGCGATGTGGGTAGCTTCAGATGTTATTCGGGGTGCGGATGAGTTAGTGGTAGCCTTGGGAGATACGATATTGGCTTTTGACTATGATGCTTTTTTGAATGTTAAAGGCTCTTGTATTGGTGTGAGTGTCGTTAAGACCCCATCAGAGTTTGGTATTGTGGAAGTGGGAGAAGATGGTTTTATCATCAAAGCAGTAGAGAAACCGAGTATCCCTACTTCAAATTTGGCGATTGTTGGTATTTATAAGTTTGATAATGTACCTAAGCTGATTTCGGCGCTGAATCGAGTCGTTCAGGCAAAAGATGAATCCGCAGGGGAACTGAACTTGACAGATGCGCTGATGGGGATGATTCAGGACGGCGCCAAAATATCAACCTTTAGTATTAGTAAGTGGTTTGATTGTGGTAAGCGGGATGTTTTGTTGGAGACTAACGCCACTTTGTTGAGTCTAATGGATGCGCCAAGTGTTGATTTAGAGAGCTTCGAACAGACGATTATCATCCACCCCGTAGCCATTGGTGAGAATTGCAATATTCAAAACTCCATTATTGGGCCCAATGTCACTATTGGACGTAATTCGACGGTTATTAGCTCCGTGGTGGATAATTCTATCATTGGCTCCTTTTCCGAACTAAAAGACATTGTCTTGCGTAAATCTATTGTTGGAAATGATGCATCCGTCAAAGGACATCATGTGAGCCTGAATATTGGAGAAAACACAGAAATTGAATTTGGAAAATAACTGACTTTGGTATATCTATTTAATAATACAAAGCTATCTACGGCGCTGTTTTTGGTGATTTACATGTTGGTCATTAGATTTCAGGGCTTGATGCATCCTATTCCGTTGCCGGAAAATGGCGGTGTCTTATATCAGCTATTGATTGATTTTTTTGGTAAAAATGAATGGTTATTTACGATTCTCGGAGCCATACTTGTTTTTATCAATGCCATGATATTGAATCGTTTAGTTTTTGAACGTCGAATTGGTTATCATCGAGATTATTTTGTGGCATTGATTTATATTTTATTATCTGGTAGTTTATTGGCTTTTCAGACCTTGACGCCTTATTTATTGGGGAGTACGTTTGTGTTATTTGCTATGGATCGGTTATTTAATCTAGCCAAAGAGTCTGAAAAGCGAGAAACAGATTATTATGTGGGGATTTTATTAGGGCTGGCCGGCTTGATTAGTCCATTTTATTTTATATTTGTGGTGCCAGCGATCTTGTCGATGTTTTTATTTGGCGCCTTTCGGCTAAAAGAGATTGTAGCCTTATTATTGGGTTGGGTAAATCCAGTTTTATTAATGGGAGTAGGGTATTATCTTGCGGGGCAATTTGATTATTTTTGGGAGAAAAGCTTTACATTTGACTATGCCCTTTACTCCTTGTTTAATCATTGGGGCTGGGTTACTTACGGTGTGTTGTTGGTTTTTGTTATTTTATTTGCTTTAGCTGTTTTTATACAGCCGCTACTGATGACCAAGCAACAACATCATGCAAAACAATATATTCGGGTGATGTATAATTTTCTTTTTGCCGCCTTTGGGAGCTTGTTGTTTTTACGTCTTTCTGATCCGACCTATTTGTTCTTGGTTGTTTTGTATTTAGCTTTTATATTTGGTGTTTTCTTTAAGCGAAAAAATGGAGAAGTGACTATCGTGATGGAATTGGTTCATTTGGTGTTTTTGATTTTTACCTTGCTGAATATTTATAAATTTCACTGGGCTTAAATACAACCATTTATCCCAAATGTTAAAGGCATGTCGCTAAATACTAAAAGTAAAAAGCAACCATTCTATTGGGTGCTTATCTTTAAAAAAATAACTGTTTAGGTACTCGCAAATTTTTACCACAAAATGTCCTTTTTGAGCCTATTTTTGTGATATTTATCTCACGTAGCCTTGCAATGCTTCAAAATATAGCTTTAATATGCGCAAAAATGCTTATTTTCTGCCTAAAAATACGGACACCTAAACAGTAAAAAAAAAACTATGAAAAACATTTTGCTATTGCTCTTTTTTGCGCAAGCGGCTTTCGCCCAAAATACAGGTATTGTGAAATATGAACAGGTGATTAAATTTAATATGACCCCTGAATTAAAAGCCGCAATGCACGGCATTGAGCTTCCTGATCAAAAAAGTAATTTTGAATTAGAATTTTCGGAAAAAGAATCCTTATATAAAAAAATAGAAACTAAAGAGCCAAGCAACTCACAAGTAATGATGGTTGGGGCTGACGCAGACTACTTTTTTTATGTGAACCTTGCGGAAAAGAAAACCATCGAACAGGAAGAATTTCTTGGGAAAAAATTCTTAATCTCGGGCGATTGGACGCATTCTGATTGGAAGGTTAGTGGAGAAACCAAAGTGATTTTGGGTCACCCTTGCCTAAAAGCAGAAATGTCAGATTCTTCTGGACTGATTACGGCTTGGTTTGCGATGGATATAAAAGCGCCTTATGGCCCCAAAAAATATGGACAGTTACCAGGTCTAATACTGGAATTGAAAATTTATAAAAAAATAACGATTACGGCCAAAGAAATAGCGCTAAAACCTTTGACGGAGCCGATTAAAAAACCCAAAAAGGGTAAGAAGGTGACAGCGGAAGAGTATAAAGTCATCCAAGACAAAAAATTAAAAGAATTGCGAGAAAGTCGTCATGGTGGCGGGAATAGTCAGATTATTAGAATTGGGGGGTGATTTTTAAAAACGTTGTGATGTTTCATATAGATAGATTAATTATAGTTGTCATTTTTATCTTTTTTGCGCAAGCGATGACTTACGGGCAATCCTGTAAAATCTCGGGTGATGTACTAGATACTTTGGGGCAACCCATTGAAGGTGCGGTAGTTATCTCGATGGAGCCAATGGATTCTGTGATGGTGGCATTTGCTAGTACTGATAAAGCTGGTCACTTTAAATTGGGTAAATTCAGGAAGGATAGCCTATTGATTCAAGTAAGTTTTTTGGGCTTTGCACCGTACTACAAAATTATTTCCTGCAAAGGCAAAGACATTGATCTACAAGTGAAAATGCAATCCGCAGAAATGCTTCTTCAGACGGTCGTCGTCAAAAAAGAACGCATCCCTATAAAAATGAATGGCGATACCGTGCAATATGATGCACGTGCGTTTCGCGTCAAGCCTGGCGATGTCGTTGAAGATTTATTAAAAAAATTGCCTGGAATTGAAATTGATGAGAATGGTAAAGTGAAGGCGATGGGCAAAGATGTCAATAAAGTGATGGTTGATGGGAAGGAATTTTTTGGGTCAGACCCTAAAATGGCCACAAAAAATATTCCAGCGGATGCGATTAAAAACGTCAAAGTTTACGACAAGAAAACGGATGATGAAACCTTTACCAAAACGGATGATGGGAAGGAAGAGATTACGATAGATTTAGAATTGAAAGAAGATAAAAAAGTGGGCGGATTCGGACGATTGACTGTTGCTGGCGGGACACAAGAGCGCTATGCTGGACGAGGAAACTATTTTCGGTTTGCACCAAAAATAAAATACTCTCTGATAGGAATGAGCAATAATACGAATCAAACGGGGTATAGTATCGGGGATCTGATGGATTTCCAAGGAGGGATGTCTGCCTTGCAAAGCGGTCGCTTTAAGATAGATCAATCATTGCCTTTTGCTAGCCAAAACCAAGACGGTCTTTGGAAAACGCACTCTGGTGCGGGCTCTTTTTCTTTTGATGGACGTCGATTAGAGTTGCGCACTACACTCTCAGTGCTCCAGCAATCATCAGTCACTAATGCCGATAAAGAAGTCGAACGATTTTTTAGAGCCCAAGAAAATTATTTCTTAAATAGCGAAAATCAATCTAACTTTCATTCAGGCAAGTATTATGGCAAAATGTCATTGAAATATGAGATAGATAGTACACAGCAGGTTTCGGTTTGGGGAAAGTATGTTTCAGGATTTGGACAAAATGCTGAAGATTCAAAGGAATGGAAACGAAACGAAATCAAGCAGTTAGTTAGCCAAAATAATTACCATTCTGGAAAGGATAATGCCAATAGACCTTTATCAGGAAAACTAACTTATCGGAAAAGATTTAAAAATAATCATACAATTATTAGCTCAGTCAAGTATAGTAAAAATGAAAGATTGGATGACCAAGCCGTTAATGACCGTAGCATATTTTATGATGTGGATACGACTTATGTTTCGACATATCGAGAAATAAACAAAGATGTAGTAGGAAAGCAGAATAAAGAGTATTTGGAGTATAGCTTGCCTAGTTTAAAGGGAAAGAAGTTGAAAATTTGGGGGTCTAGAGATGTTTTTTTGGATAAGCAAAATTTGAATAATGAAGTATTTACGAGTACGGGTTTTGAGCGAATTGATTCTTTAAGTGGAGCCTATGAAAGAGATGTAGAGCGGTTTCGGTATGGGCTTCGTCAGAATATGGAGATAGGGAAAGTAAAACTAGATGTAGGATTAGCCTATGAGCAAAGTAGCTTAGGCGGAGCAATAGGTGATGATTATCTTGCTAGAAAAAAGTATTTGTTTTTCCTACCTTCTCTTGAATTTAAATTAAAAATCAATAGCTCAAGTTCTTTAAGATTTAATTATGAAACTGCACAAAATTTACCTAAGCTAAAAGAGATTTTACCCATAGTCGAAGTGCATAGTGCCTCTTACACATATCGAGGCAATCCAGCCTTGAAGCCTTCTGAAAATCATCGGTTTGAGTTAAGATATAATAATTATGACCGCTTCAATGACCGCACTTTGTATAGTAGATTAAAGTTGAGTTATTACAAAAATCCTATTGTCTATGCCCGAACGACAGATGCTTTTTACCGCCAGGAAGTCACTCCTGTAAATACCCCAAAGAAATCTATTCTGTCAGGTTATATTTATTATCAGATAAAAATTCCTTTTTTGAAGGCTAAGCTGAGCCTGAATACGCATGGTAATTGGATGCATGGGGCGTCCGTCTTGAATAATGAGCAGTTTTCTAGCGTTTATAGGTCTTATTCTGCGGGTATTGGATTAGGGAATAGTCAAAAGAAGATTTATGACTTTGGTGTTAAGACCAAAATTCGGGTTAATGATTCGGAAACCCAGACAAAGTCCGCAACAACGGTTAGTTATTCATACATTGGGCATTTTTCAGTCATCATGCCCAAAGGCTTTGAGCTCGAAACGAAGGGCGTTGCTTGGTACTATCCTGGTGTACGCTTTGAATCTTTTCCAAAGCCAAGTATAAATTGGACGCTATCCAAAAGCTTTGCCCCTTCAAAAAAATGGTTGGTTGCGTTATCTGGATATGATATGTTTGGGCGTAGCGATGGCTATAAGCAGCGTGCGGGTGTTTATGAAGTTTCGACTACTCGGACAGAAAATATTGGACGATATTTCTTGTTAAAGGTGAGTTATAAGATCTGATCCAGTTAATAGCGTACATGCTTCATCATGCCTTGCTTTTACTTGCGTAAAATAGTAGTTGTTGATGGTTCTTCGTCGTTTGTAGTGGGGTTTCATTTTTTTTTGAAAATTCTACCTAGTTTGGCGCAAACGGCTCGAAAGAGCCTAATGAATGCCGAAGGCACTTTGAACGCTACGTTAGTAGCCTTTGAACAAAAACAAGGAACATAGTCAATGTCAAAAGGCATTTCAAAAACCCACTTGAAACGACGAAACCCCTTGTTGATTGCTAGAAGTTACAAGTCACAGCTATCCTTACGTCCAAACCAACGATAGCGGTTTCGAGCAATAAAATCATAGATCCAGTCCCGCCATCTCAATGGAAAAACCCGAAAAATTAAAAGTAATTTCCAACCACCACCAAGAATCCGAAAGACTTCAAATACTGCTTCTGATTTTTGGAATAATTGGTTACGGTGAAGGAGTAGAACGGTATCGAGATTTGTAGAGAAGTGATGTGCTTTTATAACATCCTGTGCTTCACTAGATTGTAGCATTAAGAATCCAATTTTTTTCTTTTTATCTATACGTCGAATGAGCTTAGCAGAGCCAGAACAAAGGAAGCAATGTCCATCATAGAGTAGGCAGGGAGATGGAATTGAAGATGGATTCATTGGACGGTATTTATGCTTTTTATAACCGAGTACTTGACAAATAGTTACATTTTTGGAAAACGATATCTAGCTTGGCTAGCACGGCTCCAAAGAGCCTATTGAATGCCAAAGGCTCTTTGAGCAAAAATTAGCCAATGTCAAAGGGCATTTCAAAAGCCCGCTTGAAACGCCGAAGCACCTTTTATTTCAAGTGTCCCATCCAACAAAACGCCAAAATAATAGTTATAGAGTCATCAACTTCTGCACATGAAAATACTCAATTGGCTTTTAATACTCCCTATCAAATTTTATCGCATGGCGATTTCACCGCTTTTGGGCTCTAGTTGTCGGTATCAGCCTACGTGTTCTAAATATGCGATGGATGCCATCAATGAATGGGGCGCTTTCAAAGGTAGTTGGTTGGCAATCAAAAGGATTACGAGCTGCCATCCTTGGGGAGGGCATGGTTGGGATCCCGTTCCCAAAAAAGGAGATAAGCATAGTGGACATTCACATTGAATCCATTTGGTAGTCACTGAATGAAGATGGTAGTGCCTAACTAGCTGGAAATCAATATCTTATATGTCTAATACCGAAACAGCACCAACTTCAATTTCTTTTTATATTGACTAGGTACGATGACTTCATTGGCAGCTATTTGTAAGCCATCGCGCATACGCAATAAGAGTTCACTATCGGACGTATTAAACAGGCTATTTCGTTTAGCCACGCCGTCCACACCGAGTACATATTCAATGACATTGGTCCGTCGTTTAATTTCATCATTAAAGATCAAGCGCAAACTACTCTTATTTTGCCACAAGAAATAGGAAGAAAAAATGCCTTCATCATTTTGAGACATCTGTTGCTTGTACATCATCGTCTTCCAATCTGGCGTCCCTTTGGAATCAATGGACAGTGCAAATACATCTTCAAAATAATAATCCGTGGACATTCTTGATAAGCTAGAAC
>CAYTLX010000040.1:0-10751 GCA_964438645.1 uncultured Saprospiraceae bacterium
CCAAAAATACGCTCGCAAAAAAGACCATCCCGCTCCGGCTTATAAGACCGGTAGTTAATGGTTTCAGGCTTCAATACTTCACCATGAGAGCGGTCAAGAATTGAATCTGGCGAAGCCAAGCTAATCGTAATAGTGCTAAAATCACTACTGGTTTGAGAAGCTGCATTTCTATTTCTAAAAGCCATACTTAGCTGATTTTAAAAATTCAAAAAAGGGGTTATTGATGACAATCTTAGTCAAACTTAATATCCAAAGCCAATCCACGCATCTCGTGTACAAGTACATTAAATGACTCTGGAATGTTTGGTTTCGGTAAATTCTGACCTTTCACAATGGTCTCGTAAGCCTTTGCTCTACCGACAACATCATCAGATTTGTACGTCAACAACTCTTGCAAAATATTTGCGGCACCGTATGCTTCTAGTGCCCATACTTCCATCTCTCCAAAACGCTGCCCACCAAACTGTGCTTTACCACCTAAGGGCTGCTGCGTAATCAAAGAATAAGGCCCAATCGATCTCGCATGCATCTTATCATCCACCATGTGTGATAATTTTAGCATATAGATGACCCCTACTGTAGCCTGTTGGTGGAATTTATCTCCCGTCTCTCCATCATAAAGATAGGTTTGACCTAAGTAAGGCAAGTTGGCCTTGTTCAAGTATTCTTCAATCTCTTCAGGACGTGCTCCATCAAAAATGGGTGTGCCAAATTTTACACCCAAATCTTGCCCAGCCCATCCAAGAACGGTCTCAAATATCTGACCTAAGTTCATCCTTGAAGGTACCCCAAGCGGATTCAAAATAATATCAACAGGCGTTCCATCTTCTAAGAAAGGCATATCAGCCAAAGGCACAATTCTAGAAACAATTCCTTTGTTTCCGTGTCTTCCAGCCAGCTTATCGCCTACTTTCAGTTTACGTTTTTTCGCAAGATACACTTTCGCTAAATTCAATACGCCCGCTGGCAATTCATCACCAATACTGATATTGAAACGCTCTCTCTTATACCGACCAAGTTCTTCATTAACCTTGATGCTATAATTGTGTAACATTCTAACAATCAAGCCATTAGACTTATCATCAGCAATCCAGTTAGAATAATCAACCGAAGAATAATCAATCTCTTTCAATAAAGAACGAGTCAATTTAGTTCCTTCCGGAATAAATTCTTCCCCATAGATACTTCTAATACCCTTGGTCTTCTTGTCTTTTACCAAAACAAGTAGCTTATCAATTAAGATAGTACGCAACTCATTTAGAGCAATTTTATGTTGATCTTCCAATTTTTGAAGAACAATCTTTTCTTGTTCCTTCTGGTCTTGGTCTTTCTTTGCTCTAGAGAACAATTGAGTACCAATAATCACCCCTTTAGCAGAAGGCGAAGCCTTCAAAGAAGCATCTTTTACATCCCCCGCTTTATCTCCAAAGATGGCCCGAAGTAATTTTTCTTCTGGCGTAGGATCAGATTCTCCTTTCGGCGTAATCTTACCAATCAAAATATCTCTTGGCTTAATCCAAGCACCGACACGAATCACACCGTGTTCGTCAAGGTCTTTTGTCGCTTCTTCACTTACGTTTGGAATATCATTGGTCAAAATCTCTTCTCCCAACTTCGTGTCCCTAACATCCATCTCAAAGTGCTCAATATGCAATGATGTAAATAAATCATCATGCAGAACTCTTTCCGAAAGGACAATCGCATCTTCAAAATTATACCCTTTCCAAGGCATAAATGCCACTTTCATATTTTGACCTAGCGCTAACTCTCCTTTTTCGGTAGCATATCCATCACAAAGAATCATGCCTTTGTGTACACGCATCCCTTTACGAACAATCGGCTTCAAGTTAATACAAGTCCCTTGGTTGGTTCTTCTAAACTTGGTCAATTTGTAGGACTTATAATTGTCTTCAAAAGAAGTCAGTTGATCTTCTTCTGTTCTATCATATTTGATGATGATCTCGTTGGCATCTACATATTCAACCACTCCATCACCTTCTGCATTGACAAGCATTCGACTATCTCTTGCCACCTTCCCTTCGAGCCCTGTCCCTACAATAGGAGAAGACGGACGCAATAAAGGAACCGCTTGACGTTGCATATTTGAGCCCATCAAGGCTCTATTCGCATCATCGTTTTCTAAGAAAGGAATCATAGAAGCGGAGACCCCAACAATTTGGTTAGGTGCCACATCCATATAATCAATCTGATCGGCAGGAAGCGTTGGAAATTCACCACTCTCTCTACTACGAATACGATCCGTAGTAAAACGCCCTTTGTCATCTAAAGGAGAGTTTGCTTGCGCAATAATCTTCTTTTCTTCGTCTTCCGCCGAAAGGTACTGGACACCATCGACGATTACTTTTCCGTCTTCAACTTTTCTATATGGCGTTTCCAAAAACCCCATCTTGTTGACCTTCGCATGGACACATAATGTAGAAATCAGACCAATATTCGGTCCTTCAGGCGTCTCAATGGTACATAGACGTCCATAGTGCGAGTAGTGTACATCCCGTACTTCAAACCCCGCACGCTCTCTAGACAAACCACCTGGCCCTAAGGCTGAGATTCTTCTTTTGTGCGTAATTTCCGAAAGGGGATTCGTCTGATCCAAAAACTGAGATAATTGGCTTGTGCCAAAGAAAGAGTTAATAACAGAAGATAAAGTACGTGCATTGATCAAATCAATGGGCGTAAATACTTCGTTATCTCTAACATTCATCCTTTCCCGAATCGTTCTAGCCATTCTAGCTAAACCGACACCAAACTGAGCATATAGTTGCTCCCCTACTGTTCTAACCCTTCTATTGCTTAAGTGGTCAATATCATCCGTTTCGGCACGTTGGTTGATTAAATTAATCAAATACTTTACGATACCCAAGATGTCATCCTTGGTCAATACCAAAGTATCCACATCATCAAACCCAAGCTTATGATTAATCTTATAACGTCCAACTTCCCCCAAATTATACCTTCTATCAGAGAAGAATAACTTGTCAATAATGCCCCGAGCCGTTTCTTCATCTGGTGGATCCGTACCGCGCAATTGGCGGTAGATGTACTGGACCGCTTCTACTTCAGAGCTGGTGACATCTTTCTGCAAAGTATTATAGATTACTTCGTAGTCCATGTCAATATCATCTTTTTGCAAGATGATGTCTTCGACACCAGAGTCCAAAATAGCTTGAATATTTTCTTCATCTAAGAGGATATCTCTTTCGAGAATAATTTCATTCCGCTTAATGGTTACAGTTTCAGAAGTATCTTCATCTACGAAATCTTCTACCCAAGTCTTCAAGACTCTAGCTGCTAATTTACGTCCGATGTGCTTCGTTAACTCTTTTTTGGTTGACTTGACTTCTTCTGCAAGGCCAAAAAGGTTTAGGATTTGTTTATCTGTATCAAAACCGATAGCCCGCAACAAAGTAGTTACAGGAAATTTCTTTTTACGGTCGATGTAGGTGTACATGACCATTTTGGTATCGGTAGCAAATTCCATCCACGCTCCTTTAAAAGGGATGACTCTCGCATTATAAAGCGTAGTTCCGTTAGGGTGTGTACTTCTTCCGAAGAAAACACCAGGCGACCGATGCAATTGAGAAACAATCACCCTTTCTGCACCGTTGATGATAAAGGTGCCTTTAGGCGTCATATAAGGGATATTTCCTAAGAATACATCTTGGATGATGGTTTCGAAGTCAATATGCTCTTCATCATTACAAGACAATTTTAACTTAGCCTTCAAAGGCACGCTCATCGTCAAGCCCCGTTGCATACACTCATCGATGGTGTATCTAGGAGGGTCAATGTAATAATCTAAAAATTCAAGGTTAAAGATATTACGGGTATCCGTAATCGGAAAATTTTCCTGAAAAACTCTAAACAAGCCTTCATGCGACCTATTTTCTGGGGTAGTTTCGAGCTGAAAAAACTCTTGAAACGACTTCATTTGGATTTCTAATAAATCCGGATATTCAGAAGGAAGATTAATCTGCCCAAAAATGATCCTTTTGCTTTCTGCCGAAACTGTAGAAGCGGTGTATGTCATAATATGGCGTAAGTTTATAGGAGAAAAAAAGAAAACAGACAATAGCCTGCCAAATTGCACAAAACGGCTTAGCCGTTGAAATCAATCAACAGCTAAGCCTAATTTATTATCTTAAATAGAAACTTTCTATCATTAAGATTGGGAGATTATTTTAGTTCAACTACTCCACCTGCGTCTTCTACAACTTTCTTAAGCTCTTCAGCTTCGTCTTTAGAAACACCTTCTTTCAGGTTAGCAGGAGCGCCGTCAACTAACTCCTTAGCATCTTTAAGACCCAATCCCAATGCAGTCTTAACCGCCTTAATTACTTGTAATTTAGAAGAACCGGCCTCAGTCAAAACAACTGTGAACTCAGTTTGCTCTGCGGCACCAGCGTCTCCGCCAGCGGCAGGAGCAGCAACAGCAACAGCTGCAGCAGCTGGCTCAATACCATATTCTTCTTTCAAAATTTCAGCTAACTCGCTTACTTCCTTTACGGTCAAGTTAACTAATTTTTCTGCAAAATCTTTCAAATCTGCCATTTTTGTTTTTTTTTATATACACAATGAGTGTGCGATGAACTTAGAAGCCAAAATTAGGATGCTGCGCGCTCTTCGAGCGTTTGCATTAAACCTGCAAGTGTCGAGCCTGCTGATTTTAAGCCACTGATAACATTCTTGACTGGTGACTGTAACAGGCCAATAATCTCTCCAACCAACTCTTCTTTGGTTTTGATTTTTGATAGACCATCTAATTGGTCATCACCAACATAAACTGAAGCATCAATGTATGCAGCTTTTAAAACAGGTTTTTCCTTATCCTTTCTAAACTCCTTGATTATTTCAGCGGGAGCTTTAGGACTACTGGAAATCATAAGCGATGTAGGACCCTTCAATTCTGGTAACAAATCCTTGTAGGCTTCGTTTCCTTCTTCGATTAATGGTTCTAATGCTTTGCTTAGTAGTGTGTTTTTCACTACTTGTAACGTGACGCCCTTGTCATAACAAAGACCACGAAATTTATTTATTTCTTCTACGGTTAATGTAGATGAATCAGTCAAATAAAAGAAGTTTGCATTGGAAATCTTTTCCTTTAAATCCTCTATTATTTGTGCTTTTTGTTCTCTTTTCATTTTTAAAAATTTTAAGCTTTAGATAGCTAAGCTATCAATTAAATAGAGTGGGAATCAATAATAACTGCAGGCCCCATAGTCGGAGCTACATTTACAGACTTCATATAAACCCCTTTTGCGGAAGCTGGTTTCATCTTATTCAATGTATCCAAAAGCTCTTTTGCATTTTCTGCCAATTTTACGGCATCAAAAGATACACGACCGACTGACGAATGAATGATACCATACTTATCAACACGGAACGCAATTTTACCGCCCTTAACATCAGCTACTGCTTTTTTGACATCCATTGTCACAGTACCTGTCTTGGGGTTAGGCATTAAACCACGTGGCCCTAGGATACGTCCAATACGTCCCACTTTGGCCATTACATTAGGCGTGGCAATAACGACGTCAACGTCGGTCCAACCACCTTGAATTTTTTGAACCATGTCGTCCAAACCCACAAAATCGGCTCCAGCTTCTTTAGCTTCTGCTTCTTTGTCGGGTGTACATAGCACCAATACGGTTTTGGTTTTACCCGTGCCGTGTGGCAATACTACAGTACCACGAATACCTTGATCTGCTTTTCTTGGATCAACACCAAGCTTGATATGAAGGTCAACTGACGCATCAAACTTTGACGTGCTTAAATCTTTGACCATTTTCATGGCATCAGCAAGACTGTACTCGCGGGTCAAATCGAACTTCTTTTCTACGGCAGCTCGTTTTTTCGATAATTTCTTTCCCATTAGATTAAATTAAACTGAGGTAATAGCGTTTCAAACATTAAGAGGTGAAACTTCCTCTACAGACAAAAAGGATTAAGCTTCCCAAGGAGGAGTACCTGTTACTTTTAGTCCAATAGATCTTGCAGTACCTGCAAGCATTTTCATCGCTGACTCTACTTTAAAAGCATTCATGTCAACCATTTTTCCTTCTGCAATCGTTTTGATTTGATCCCAAGAAACAGATCCTACTTTGATACGATTGGATTCGGCGGATCCTTTTTTGACCTTTGCCGCTTCTTTTAGTTGAACGGCGGCAGGTGGTGTTTTTATGATAAAGTCAAAAGACTTATCTTTGTAAACAGAAATAACCACAGGTAAAATCTTACCCATTTGGTCTTGAGTTCTGCCGTTAAAACGTTTACAGAACTCCATAATGTTTACTCCCTTACCACCTAAGGCTGGACCAATCGGGGGCGCTGGATTAGCTTGCCCTCCTTTTACTTGTAACTTTATAAAAGCTTCAATTACTTTTGCCATTGCATTTTTTTTTCAGTATTCCATTTTTTTGAGAAGCGCCCCTAATCCAATAGAGCAAAAAATAGAATGGTTATTTAGGCTAGCTTGCGCCAAAACCTAATTTATGATTGTTTTTCAACTTGTACAAAGTTGACTTCTACTTCAGTCCCACGACCAAAGATCTTAACAATTACTTTTAATTTCTTTTTCTCTTCATTATTCTCCAATATCTCCCCCACAAATCCTTTAAATGCACCATCAATTATCTTCACCGTTTCGCCGATGATGTAAGGCTCGATCAGTGCTTCGATATTATCTTGCGACTCATCTACTTTGCCCAATAAGCGATTGGCATCCGAATCAGCCATTGGGGTAGGTTTTGCTCCACCCAAAAAATTGATGATATTAGGTAAGCCTGTCAAAGCCTTCACTACATTACCTGTCAGACCTCCATCTACCGCTTCAACAAGAATATATCCAGGCAGGATGTTTCTCTCTTGAATAACCTTCTTACCCTTTCTAATTTTATACACCTTTTCGGTAGGTACTAAAATTTGGGTAACCACATCTTCCCAGCCAGATCTAGAAATTTCCATTTCCAATCTCTCCTTTATTTTCTTTTCTTTACCGCTAATTACACGCAAAGAATACCATCTTGTATTTGGGTTAATCATATTTTTCTTAGATTTGGAACAGCCTATCTAGGCTTGTTTAAGTCATAGATAAAGTCCATTAACGTCTTAGAACCCAAATCCATAAAGAAAACGATGGTTGTCAGAATTACTGTAGCAACAAGTACCACAATCGTACTAGCCTGAAGACTTGTCCAAGAAGGCCAAGTGACTTCATTAGTCAATTCGTTATAACTCTCTTTTAAAACTGCGAAAAATTTTTCCATATCTAATATTTTGCACGGGCGGAGAGATTCGAACTCCCATCAACGGTTTTGGAGACCGCTATTCTACCGTTGAACTACGCCCGTAAGAACAGACATTTATTAAACGCAAAAATTAAACACCTTGCAATAAGGTGTTTAATTTTTTACATTTATTATGTAAGCTTACGCTTAATCTAAGATTTCAGTTACTTGACCTGCACCTACTGTACGGCCACCTTCACGAATTGCAAAACGCAATCCTTTTTCCATAGCAATCGCGTTAATCAACTTCACTTCTAAAGTTACGTTATCACCAGGCATCACCATTTCTACGTTTGCTGGCAAAGTTACATCACCAGTAACATCTGTAGTACGGAAATAAAATTGTGGACGGTATCCTTTAAAGAATGGTGTGTGACGACCTCCTTCATCTTTACCTAATACATATACTTCACACTTGAAGTGAGTATGTGGCTTAACGGATCCAGGTGCACAAATTACTTGTCCACGACGGATAGCCGTCTTTTCAATACCTCTTAATAAGATACCAGCGTTATCACCAGCTTCTCCACGTGTCAAAATCTTACGGAACATCTCAATTCCTGTAACCGTTGAAGTTAATGGCTTCTCATCCTTTGGAGCCATACCTACAATCTCAACACTGTCGCCAGAATTAATCACTCCACGCTCGATACGTCCTGTTGCTACAGTTCCACGACCTGTAATAGAGAATACATCCTCAATAGGCATTAGGAAAGGTAAGTCAACCAAACGATCTGGCTCAGGAATATCTTTGTCACATGCGGCCATCAAAGCTTTAATTGCTTCTACAGCAGTAGCTTCTCCTTCCAAGGCTTTCAAAGCAGATCCAGGAATGATAGAAATGTTATCACCATCATACTCATATTGACTTAGAATTTCACGAACTTCCATTTCTACGAGTTCAATCATTTCTTCATCATCAACTAAGTCAGTCTTATTCATAAAGACAACGATAGCAGGCACACCTACTTGACGAGCTAATAAAACGTGCTCACGTGTTTGTGGCATGGGACCATCTGTAGCGGCAACAACAAGAATTGCGCCGTCCATTTGAGCCGCACCCGTAACCATGTTTTTTACATAATCCGCGTGACCAGGACAGTCAACGTGGGCATAGTGACGATTTTCTGTTTCGTATTCAACGTGTGCCGTATTAATTGTAATACCACGTTCTTTCTCCTCTGGAGCAGCGTCAATAGCGCCATAATCCATAACGTCAGCAAGACCATCTTTAGCTAATACTGTAGTGATCGCTGCGGTTAGAGTTGTTTTACCATGGTCAACGTGACCAATGGTACCGATGTTTAAATGCGGTTTGTTCCTTTGAAATTCTTCTTTTGCCATTAGTAGGACATTTTGATGATAATGATTAAACTAAAAAACACAACCAGAGCCAATGACGGGAATTGAACCCGTGACCTCGTCCTTACCAAGGACGCGCTCTACCCCTGAGCTACATCGGCTTAACTTTTGGTCAAACCAAAGTATCTTTTTTAATATGATACATTTTTCATGTTGGTCTGTATCTTATTAGAGCGGGCGACGAGACTCGAACCCGCGACCCTCAGCTTGGAAGGCTGATGCTCTACCAACTGAGCTACACCCGCTTAAAAAAGCGCCCTAAGGGGGATTTTTTGGTTGCAAATCGTGGGGGTGATAGGAATCGAACCTATTCAGACGTAGTCACTGGATTTACAGTCCAGCCCGGCTCTCCAACTCCGGCGCACCCCCTTTCTTTTTTGCATCCTAACTTTTTAGGATTTGAGCCGATAGAGGGATTCGAACCCCCGACCCGCTGATTACAAATCAGCTGCTCTGGCCAACTGAGCTATATCGGCTTTTGGTCTTCAATAATTTTCAAAAATACTCTTTTCTTATATTATTGAATAGTTTACTCTTTTTGAGTATATGCCTCCTATCTTCTGAAAGCGAATGCAAAGATACGACTTTTAACTTAAAAAAAAAGCTATTTGTTACTTTTTTTAGAAAAAAAATGAAAAATGGGGTGCTTCTCTCGAAACACCCCATTTCATCGCTTTATTTATCCACTTTTAGGCGGACATTTTACCTTTATATCGTTTTAATTGAACTTTCAATCCTTTCAACGATTTATCAAATGCTGGCTCAAATTTCTTTGCCACATCTTTGTATATAATAGTCTTTCCTGGCACTTTAACCCGTATTTCTACAACTTTATCTTTAACCTGCCCTGAGTTCTCTAAGGCCAAGTTAACTTCTACATTGGTAATGCGATCAAAATACCTAGCCAATTTAGCCAGCTTTTTCTCAATGTAATTCTTCAATTTCTGGTCTGCTGCAAAATGTCTTGCACTAATTCTTATCATCATAAGAAGTATCGTTTAATGGTGAAAAAATATCAAGCATCACTATGCTCAATTGTCACTGCTAAAATACAAATTTCTTTCCAAAAACGCAAGTCCGAACCTATTTTTTATCATCTTTTACAACAAAATACACCTAGAACCAACTCATAATCAGCCCAATACATGTTGCTAATATTTTTTTATTTTTTTTTGCATACAATTGACAACCAAATTTTAACATATATAATATTTTTACATCCAAAATTTAGATTAGGTAAAAACAGACTATAGTTTAAGTGATAGGCTTCTTTTTAGCCTTCGGGTGAGCTTTTTTATACACCTGCTTCAATTGTTCTATGCTATTATGCAAATATATTTCTGTAGAAGAAAGGCTCGCATGCCCCATTAAATGCTTAATCGCACTTAAATCTGCTCCTTCATCACACAAATGAGTCGCAAAGCTATGCCGTAAGGTATGTGGACCACGATATTCCAAAGAGGTTACCTGCCCCAAATACTTCTTTACTATATTATACACAAATTTTGAATACACTTTCTTCCCGTCATTTTTCAACAACAGATACTGATCATCAAATTCTTCAAAATAATTTTGCCGCAAGGCCATATACTCCTTAATCTCTACAAGCAATTCTGGTAAAAGTGGAATCAACCGCTCTTTGCTTCCCTTCCCCAACACTTTCAACCTTTGTGAGCCAAAATCAATGTCTTCTATTTTCAGATGAACCAATTCTGAGTTTCTCAACCCCGTACCATACAGTATCTTTAGCAGTAATTGATCCCGAAGACCTTCAAACCCTTCCGGGAAAACAACTTCTTGAAACAAGTGGTCTAGCTGATAGGAATGCACAACGGATGGCAGTTTCTTGCCTATTTTGGGTGAGACAACCTTCAACATGGGATTATCTTCTCGTAGCCCTAGCTTGCGCAAAAAACCATAATAAGACCTTAATACTGATATTTTTCGATTGATTGTCCTTGCGGAAATACCTTTTTGCATCATGTCCACAATCCAACTCCGTACATGAAAATGCTCCACAGAGTCATGATCAATCTCATATTCTTCTTGTAAGAATTGTTCAAATTGATGCAAATCCCGCATATA
>CAYTLX010000041.1:0-10669 GCA_964438645.1 uncultured Saprospiraceae bacterium
ATTAGTGGGAAAGGTTAAACTTTCCTGTCAACCATATATATGAGAGTTCAACCTTAACCCTTAACCTTGCTAATACACCAAAAGCATATAGTTAGAGCATCTTTAGGATACTGCCTGCAAAGATCATAAAAAAAATGACTTGAAAAGGAAAACCCTAAATAAAAAAATGAATAACCACTAAACCGTTAATCCACAAATGCCGTTATACCGCGTATGATAGATACA
The DNA here is from genome assembly GCA_964438645.1 of uncultured Saprospiraceae bacterium. Lineage (GTDB taxonomy): Bacteria > Bacteroidota > Bacteroidia > Chitinophagales > Saprospiraceae > HyVt-613. Next base: position 226 of record CAYTLX010000041.1, read on the forward strand.
CACACACATTTATATGCGAGTCAGTTTGATGCAGACAGGGCGGAGATGATCGCAAGAGCACAGGAAGTGGGCGTAGAAAAAGTCTTTCTGCCCAATATTGATAGTAGTACCATCGAAGGGATGCTGCAATTAGAAAAGGACTACCCCCAATTTTGCTATCCAATGATGGGCTTGCATCCTACCAGTGTCAAAGAAAACTATCAAGAAGAGCTGGCGATTGTCCAAAAGTACCTTTTTGAACGTAAGTTCGTGGCAGTAGGGGAGATAGGCGTTGACTTATACTGGGATAAGACGTTTAAGGAGCAGCAAATAGACGCTTTTTTAGCGCAAGCAAAATGGGCAGAAGAACTGGATATACCTATTATAATACATGCTAGAAACTCTTTGGATATTTTGATAGAGCTTGTCAAAGGGATGAAAAGCCCAAATCTTCGGGGGATATTTCATTGTTTTACGGGGAGTTCTGTGCAGGCAAAGCGGATTGTTGATTTAGGTTTTTTGTTGGGCATCGGTGGGGTACTGACCTTTAAAAATGCGAAGTTAAGAGATGAAATAAAAGATATCCCGTTGACATCGTTGGTGTTAGAGACCGATTCACCGTATTTGACACCAGCCCCCTTTCGGGGAAAACGGAACGAAAGTAGCTATGTGAAGTACGTGTTAGAGCACTTGGCGGAGACTAGGGGGCTTGCGCCCAAAATAGTCGAAAAACAGACGACAGAAAACGCTGAAAAGCTGTTTTTTGGGGTTAAAAGCTAAGAAATTGCAAAAAAAAGGTGATTTTTAGTGGAAAACTATTAGGAATTCCAAAATTTATAATACTTTAGCGTCAGACTATTGAGAACAAACTGCTTCTTAGCGTAAAATCTAAGAAAATGAGTACCCAAATAGAGTAAGTATCTTTCCTTGGAAAGATGCAGGCTTTAGTAGTTGATTTTCAAAGAATTGGAGAGTTGTCCGAGTGGCTTAAGGAGCACGCTTGGAAAGCGTGTGTACGCCAAAAGTGTACCAAGGGTTCGAATCCCTTACTCTCCGCCATTGAAACACTGCGTTGAGAATAATTCATTTTAAAATGTTAAACCTTTTGACTATGCGTAAATTAGTTGCCCTAATTTTTGTTTTTGGATTGGCCATTGTTTTTGGTCACGAATTGTTGGCACAGGATGCCGAAGTTGCTACAGGCCCACAGGGCTTTCAATTAGTAAAAAAGTATTTCATCGATGGTGGCTGGGGCTTTATGTCCTTTGTATTGGTTACCTTAATATTCGGTCTTGCTTTTGCTATTGAGCGGATTATTACGTTGAGTATTGCTTCAACCAACACAGACAAATTAATGTCTAAAATTGATGACCACCTAAAAAGTGGGGATGTCAGCGGAGCGATGGAAGTGTGTAAAGCCACTCCAGGACCTAGTGCAAGCGTACTCTATGAAGGTCTAAGAAATGTGAAAAAAGGCCCCGATGCAGTAGAAAAAGCGATCGTTTCTTACGGTTCCGTTCAAATGGGATTATTAGAGAAAGGATTGGTTTGGATTGCATTGTTTATCGCTTTGGCGCCAATGTTAGGATTTATGGGTACGGTAATCGGTATGATTGACGCATTTGATAACATCGAAGCTTCAGGTGATTTATCTCCGTCAGTAGTAGCGGGTGGTATTAAAGTGGCACTTTTGACGACCGTATTTGGTTTGATTGTCGCGATTATACTTCAAATCTTATACAACTACATCGTTTCAAAAATTGATGGCATTACGCAAAAGATGGAAGAAACTTCTTTTGGTTTGGTTGATTTGTTGTCTAGCTACAACATCTTCAATAAGTAATCCTTTTTTTGAACCATTCTCTAGTAGCTTTCGCAAAAAGTGAAAAAGAATAAAATTTGATGTTATGTATAAATTTTTGATAAAAAAAGGACAGTTGGTCGCCTTCTTGATAGGGGCTGTTTTATCAATACTTCACATTGCTTTGGCTTCATCCACTACAGAAGCTTTTACTTATATCGATAAGAATGGTGGTGAAGTGAGTAAAGAGATTGCTGGAGTAAGCACAGGATTGAGTATTAGTTATGCGCTTGTCGCAATAGCTGGGGTGGTTCTTTTGTTTGGAATCGCTAAATACTTTGCAGAAAATCCAAAGCAAATAAAGTCTTTATTAGGCTTCTTGGCTCTTTTTGCGATTGTTGGAGTCTTTATTATGATGGCTTCCAGTGATGCACCCGCTGCTTTACAACCTACTTTAGACAAAGAAGGAATCACTCCTGGTGTCTATAAATATGTAAACGGTAGTGTCAATGCCACGGTGATTTTATTGGTCTTGGCTTTTGCAGGCTTGGTTATTTCTGAAGTTACTTCAATGTTTAAATAATACACGATGGCTAAAAGAATGGATAATGAGCTGAATGCAAGCTCAATGGCGGATATTGCCTTCTTACTGTTGGTTTTCTTCTTGGTAACAACCACCATGAATCCTGATACAGGAATCACCGTTAAGTTGCCCCCTTGGTCTGAAGATGATCAAGAAGAAGTTAAATTAAACAAACGTAATGTCTTTGCGGTACTGGTTAACGCTAACAATGAACTGCTCGTTCGGGGAGAGCCCGAAGAAGTGGGCTCATTACGAGAGCGTGCCAAGGAGTTTATAGCAAATCCTAATCATCGGGAAGACTTGGCGGAAGTACCCAATAAAGCCATCATTTCCTTGAAAAATGATCGGGGGACAAAGTATGAGACTTACTTGATGGTGTACAATGAGCTGAAAGCTGCTTACCGAGAATTATGGGACGCAGAATGTCAAAGGCTCTATGGTGTACCTTATAGTGATGACTTAAGCATAGAGAAGAAAAAGGCTGTTAGATCAAAATATCCTTTTATTCTATCTGAAGCAGAGCCCTCCGCTTACGGGGAAGAAGAAAAATAATTTTCTAATATTTGAAATAGACGAGTATGTCAAAATTTAAGAAAAAAACGGATAAAGGACTACCTGCGGTGTCAACGGCTTCCTTACCAGATATCGTGTTTATGTTACTTTTCTTCTTTATGGTCGCAACCAAAATGCGGGACTCTTCCATTATGGTGAAGAATGTCGTACCTGAAGCGACTGAATTGGTAAAATTGGAGCATAAAAATTTGGTGAATACTATTTATATCGGAAAACCACTGCCACAATATGCAGCTGTTTATGGCACTGCTCCACAGGTCCAATTAGGAGATAAGTTTGCGAGTACTGATGAAATTCCGTTCTTTATTGAGAAGTTTAAGGCGAAGATACCTGAGCCACAGCGCCCTATGATTTTTACTTCCTTGAAAGTAGATGGGGAAGTGACGATGGGTATTGTGTCTGATGTTAAGACGGAGCTTCGTAAGTCCGGGCAACTAAAGTTGAATTATTCTGCTAAACGGAAGCATTAGCAAAACCTTCTTGATTAGAAATATAAAGCCCCATCTTCGTCAGAAGATGGGGCTTTTTTGTGAAGAGTAGCTAAAGCTATTTAAAATTACTTGCCAAAAAGCTTATTCAACAGGCCTTTTCCTACTTTGCCAGCAATGTCATCCATGATGTTACCGTCTCCATCCGCATCTAAGAATTTTTCAACGATACTTTGGTGCTGAACACGCTGTCTATTGTTGTTCATGCTACCGTTCAATAAATTGAAGATGTCAGAAACCCCAAAGCCGTTGCTAGCTTGGCGACGTTGCTTTCCAAGCATACCCATGACCAATGGAGCCAAAGTAGCCATTAAATTACCAGATTGACCAGAAGATAGGCCACTGATTTGCGAAAGCATATCAAATGCGCCATTTTGCTTTTGTCCCATTAGGTGATTCAAAATACCCATGCCATTAGTTGCTTTTTGATTGCCGCCAAAGTTGCCGCCAATAAAACCAGTAATGTCATCTAGTACACTACCGTCATGGTCGCGATCAAGTGCATTTAGAAAAGAAGCACCCTTTTCTGGATCTGCGGTAGTTTGCTTCATCGCACCGACAAGAGTCGCTAAAGCAGTGTCAACAGCCGTTTCTGTTTGCTTAGGGTCTTGCGCCCCAATTTTTTGTGTTAAACCATTAATGACATCAGGAGTCATTTGTTGTTTGAGAAGGTCAAGAATATCCATTAAATTGTGTGATTTAAGAAAGGAGCCTATTTGTTTCAATCGTGACATAACAAGCTCCTAGTAAATAATTACTAAAATAACTTTTTTTTCGTAATATTGTTGGGTTTTTATAAAAATAATGATCAAAATCTTGTTAATATCCTGTTATTTGTGACTTTTGATAGCCTTTACCCATATAATTGAACTGAAAAGGGCATTTTCTTTTTAATATTCCCTACTTTTACCCTTCATCAAATGAGTCTTATTTTGCAAGTAATGGATAAATTGACACTTTTACAGTCCGCAGAAAGATATGTCGCCGATTGGTATCTTGAACATGCCAACTCAAAATTGAGCTTCCATAACATGGCACTAGCCAAGCGTCTAGTGCATAGAATTGAAGAACTCGGCGTCGGGCAGTCTCTTCCTGCTTCTGTTATTCAAGATGCCCAAGTAGCGGCACTTTTTTCTCAAGTGGGTTATGCCATTAATTATGACCAGCCAATCGATGCTTCTTGGAATAAATTGCAGGCCTTTCTTAGTACAATGGACTTGTCGAATGATGAAAAGATGCAAATTGCCCATTGCCTAGTCCCAAAACAATCGACCGTTTCTCCTGTAGCCGATTTGTTTCAGGATGCTTGGGTAAGTCATGTACTCGGTGATGGATTGGATACGTATTTGCCACTGTATAGGATGGAAGTACAATTGATGCGCAAGGAGACGATGAATAAGGCGACCGCTCGGGCTTGGTTTTATACTCAAATAAAAGAAGCTAATCTAAAGGCTAGCTTTGCGAAAGCTAAATATGCGTCCATCCTTACGGAAAATAAAGCCAATTTGGAACTTCAAGTCAGCAAAAAGAAGGCTAGGGGTGAGCAGGAAGCCCAACTTTTTGGGGGGATTGCGCGGGCACAACCCAGTAGAGAAATACAAACCTTCTTTAGGACTAGTTTTGAATATCATACCAAACTAATCGGTATTTCAGACAATAAGGCGCGAATCATGATAAGTGTCAACTCTATCCTAGTGTCGGTTTTTATCTCTTTGTTGACGTATAATTATCAGAAGGTGGCCACTAGTCTCACCCCAATGGTTATCGTGCCTATCATCATTTTTTTGATTGCGGCAGTAGGTTCTTTGATTTTTGCTATTTTATCTTCTCGACCTAATCTACCATATGGCGCTACCCAACCGAATGAACAATTATTCTCCTTCATGGATTTCACTAAATTGGACAAGGATGAATATCAAAAACAGATGGATATGATGTTGCAGGATGGAGCGTCTATCTTTCGAAGTATGACTTCGGCTTTGTATTATTTGGGAAAAATTTTAGACAGAAAATACAAATATTTGACGATTTCCTATAATATTTTTATGGTCGGATTTGTGGTTTCGGTGGTCATGTTTATGGTTACTTATTTTTTATGAGCGGACTATTTTTGCACTACAGGAAAATTTTTCCCAGCTCGTATTGTTTTTGTATTTAATATGAACTTCGATTAGGTCTTTTGCTTTGACTTGAAGGTCTTCGTCCAAAGGAAATACCACAGGGGGCATCAGACTATCTGAAGAAGAAAAGAATATACCATTCCCTACTTGTAATGGGGAGGTCAGTCGGATACTGTTAACGATGCCATCTGAATTGACTTTTAGGATGATTTTTTGTTCAATTTTAGTCTCACTAATTTGGTTTAAGTCGATTTCTCGAAAGAGATACTTCGCAGATTTTATCTGGCTAGAGTGTACACCAGTGAATTCAAAATAATAAGTTCTTATTTCTATGCCTTCAAAGATGTATTGTGAATGGGCAAGTTCAATTTCGTTAAATATTGTATTGGGTATTCTGTCACCTTTGGGGTGAATAAGTAGCCTATTGATGTGGTTCATCAATTGAATTTGTGGCTCGGTGACTTGCCAGGTGCTTAGGTTTTCTGCGATGGCTACATCGACTTTTTTTCCGTCCAAATCATCTAGGGTAATATCTTTTAAATCTTTGATAATCAGTGTGATAACGTCTGAATATCCAGATTCTAGAATGTTTTTTCGTGCAATTACGGCAATAGCATCATCCATCTCAACGGCATAGACTTTGGTCGCACCAGCTCTCGCCGCTAGAATGGAAAGAATGGCCGACCCTGCTCCACTTTCCAAAACCCGTTTGCCTTGGCAAGTTTGTAAAATCGCTTCCTTGAAGGGAGCTACTCGAGTGTGATCGGAAACCATTTCGTAGTGATAGGGTAGGCCTAGTGATTCGGAGCTTTTAGGGTTGTTGTAATCTGTGCGTGATGCCATATTAATCTTTTTCCAATCCAGATAAGAAGGGAACAAATTTGAAGTTGTCAAATGGTTCATCTATAAATTCGTTTTCCGATTTTCGGGTAATTCGATACATGACCTGGACATCATCTCCAATCGGGATGACCATCTGACCGCCAATCGCTAATTGTTGAAGCAGTACTAGGGGCTTTTCTTTCGCTCCTGCCGTCACCAATATCTTGTCAAATGGCGCTACGTGGGGGATGCCTAAAAAACCATCTTTGTAGTAAAAATTAATTCTTGGAATCTTTAATTCTTTATTTAATTGTTTTGCCGAAAGGTATAGGGTCTCATGGCGTTCGATGGTATAGACCTTCGCCCCTAACATGCTCAAAATGGAAGCCTGATAACCACTACCTGTCCCAATTTCTAAAATCTTATCCCCCTTTTTTATATTCAATAGTGCTGTTTGATAGGCAACCGTAAAGGGTTGAGAAATAGTTTGTTCTTTGGCTATTGGAAAAGGCTTATCTTGGTAGGCCCATTCTTCAAAGGCTTTGTCCAAAAAGAAATGTCTTGGTAAGGTGCCGATGGCTTCAAGAATACGTGGGTCTTCGATGCCCTTTTTTTGGAGTTGCTGAACGAGCTTTTTACGCATTCCCTTATGCCTGTACCGGTCTATCAAAGTGGCACGCCGACTGCCCACCGTGATTTTGGTGCGCTCGTTAGGATCGTAAAAATAGTCTTTACTCAATGGACAATTATTGGTTAGAAAGAAGATGCAAAGTTACGAAGAGTAATTAACATTTTAACCATACTAGTCCAAAATTAGCGAAGTCCGCAGGACAAGCGCTTCAACCAACGAGCAAAGCGAGTGACTCAACCAGAGAGCGCAGCGAACGACTCAACTAGCGAAGTCCGCAGGACAAGCGCTTCAACCAATGAGCGCAGCGAGTGACTCAACCAGAGAGCGCAGCGAACGCTCAACCAGCGAAGTCCGCAGGACAAGCATCTCAACCAGCGCAGCGACTCAACTCTCAACTTCAAAAACCATAGCACAATGTGGAATTCCATCTTCCAAATAAAAATGCCCAGTGCTAACAAAGCCATGTTTTTTATAAAAATTTTGAAGGTGAGCTTGCGCACTAATTTTAATAGAACAAGCACCGCCAAATAAATTTTGACAGTGCTTGATACTTCCTTGTATAAGAAGATTCCCTAAATTCTGATTTCGATAGGCCGGGTGAGTGGCTATACGTCCAATAGAGCAATAGGCTGGATAAGAGATACCTTGCGGTAAAATCCTACTATATCCAACAATATTACCGTCTTCATCTTGCCCCAGTAGGTGGAAAGCATGCTGGTCATTGTTGTCGCAATCCTGGTAAGGACAATTTTGCTCCACAACAAAAACTTTTTGCCGCAAGGCTAATATCTCATATAACTCGTTCAAGGTCAAAGAGTTAAAAGACTTGCAGATAAAGGTAAAAGGGGAATCCATATACAAGTATTTGTACTGGGAAGGAGTATCTTGGAATCTTAGAATCCGTAGCAACCAAGCTTTGAACCCTTATTTCTTTTGTGTCCCCCACCAGATAAGAAATGGGGCAAGTTAACAGCATTTAAGCGAATAGCAAAATAAAAGTCGGTTCCTGTGAAGTCTTTTTTTCTAATAAAGGAGCCAAGGTTGTCCGTGCCAAAGGAGACAAAGCCTAGTCTGCCTGCCAATCCCATTCTGACGGATTTCCAATCTCTCAAGACAACAGGCGTCGTTAGAGAAAAATATCTATTCTCAAATCTAGGGGCTACCGCCAATACTGCCGCTCTCTTGAGGTTATACCGTGCAAGTCCAAATGGCTGCACAATCGTACCCGCTACGTATAGGTTTTGAATGAACTGATAGTCTCCTTGGACGCTTACAGCCGAAGGCAAACCCATCTTGAAAGAAGTGGCTTTCAGTGAAGCATTAGGATCTCCTAGAGCCAATTGGCTAATTTTTTGTTCAAGCTCATCAGCTGTTTTCGCCGACTTTAAGTCATCAAAATCAATGGTTAGTTCATTGGGAATTGGATAAGAAGAGTGAAATTCTGCCTTCTTCTTGATATTGGCTATCCCAAAGTCTAGAACAGAGATACCTGCTCTCCATCGGTAACCATCGACATCTCTATCTTCAATCTGCATGGAAGCCCCAAGATCCGCACTAAAGCCATGTCCATAGAAGTCAACAGACGGCGTGCCGATGATGGCTTCTTTAGTATTTGAATCATACCCAAATTTATTGATATTGCCGGTAGTTATCGCAAACTCAACTGCTGGATAATCAATAGATACAGAGTCTGGACTTATCTTGGTGTAGGTCATTTCGTTTTGCAATCCAAAAAATCCACTTTCTAAGAAGGAATTGTATTTTAGGTTTGCACCAAAAGCAATAGTTCCATTACTTTTTTCGATTTCTAGACCATAATGAATACCTGTTTCATTCCAGATAGAACCAGCAGCATTGAAGGGAGTAATCGTAAACCCATCTTGATATGCCTTTTGGTCATAAGCATAGTAACCCAATACCGCAGGAATTTTTGATGCCGTAAAAGCGGAGCGCATATTGGTAAAAATACCCACACTATGCTGTTCAGCGATTTTAAACATAATAGAAGGCCCCGTAAGCGTTCCGCTAAATTTTAGGTATTTCTTGCTGGAGTTGTTATATACATCCCCAACCAAGGCATTCTTTGGAGCGGCTTTGCCTTCTAAATCAAAGGCCGAAATAAAATCTGTTTTATTCTTCATGTCTAAAAGAGACGTGTTATGAATAAATCCATAATTTTGCTCCACAAAAAGACCTAGTCCAACTAAATGTATGTCAAATGTAAGTGGGCTTGATGCCACAAATGCTGGGTTGATCCATGCTTGATCCATCCCCGTGTAGTTGTCCATTCTGATGCCTAATTGCTCCTGACTATAGCCGTTGAAGCTATGCAGGAAAAAGGCTAGGACAATGAATAGTTTTAACTTCCCCATTGAAAAAAGATTTTATGGACGTTTTGAAACGATAAAACGTCCATGCTCATTTAAATAATACGTTTTGAAACTGTTTTACCTTGAAAATAATGCAATTATTATTCGCAAAGTAAATTGGGGGGATAGTAGGGGGGAATGCTTTGGGAAATGCTAAAACTATGCCATTTTATTGGATTAAACAATAATTTTGCGATGGTGCCTAAGATGTGATGTTATTTGTTGATATCGAATCACTTGATAGCCTGTTGTTTAGGTTTTTGGATTGCTTTTAAGGCATGGATAATTGAAAATATGCTAATAAATCAAAATAATAGCTACTTTTTCTTTATCTTTAAGTTTTAATTTTGTGAAGTGTATAAAAATTTAATCATGAAAACTTTTGCTTCTAGTATTTTGATCCTTTTAATCCAATTGGTTGCAGTGGACGCCAGTGCCATTCTAACCCCCAATGTGAAGGTAGCGCCCATCTTGTCAACATCCTCCAGCATGCATCATAAACGCACGTTAAAAGAAAAAGCGGCATGGTGGATACTACGCAGAAAGATTAAGAAACAACTAAAAAAGCATAAAATCACAAGTGATACAACAAAATGTGATCAGATTCTGCTAAAAACGGGCGACCGTATCGATGTCAATCTCATTAAAATATCTGAGCAGAGTGTTCGATTTACACGTTGTCATGAAGATAGTGACGCCGCATTAGTATTGAGCAAGGAAGATATTCAGAAGATTTTTCTTTCCGATGGAATCGTCGTCTATAAAAACACGAATAAGCCCCCCAAAAAGTCTAAATCTAGTGGGGATGCTGGAAAAGTCATTTTAATTGTCCTTGGTATTATTTTAGGAGGATTGTTAGGAGCCTATTTGCTTCTTTGGGCTTTTTTTAATTCATTATTTGGGGATTAATAAGAACCTGTGCTTTCGTGGTGTGGGGTCATAGTAAATGGCTAAGCATTCAAAATGGTATTAGAATACTGAAAGAATTAGAATTTGAATAATCAAAAACGAAAGGCTAATAAATAGGTTTTGCTGATTTTCTCAAAAATTCTGCCTAATTGTTTGATTATCAACATGT
>CAYTLX010000042.1:0-10664 GCA_964438645.1 uncultured Saprospiraceae bacterium
CTTCGGGATCGGTCGTTCATCCCCAAATTTGAATAAGCATTATCCCTTACTGGGGTATTAGGACGCTACGCTTTTCGGGCGTTCCTTCGTTATTTTTGGGGTATTGGGCGAGCACGTATTGGGCGGTAGCATTCAACTTCTCAACTAGCGCAGCGTCTCAACCAACGAAGTCCGCAGGACAAGTGTCTCAACTAGCGAAGCGACTCAACTCTCTCAACCATCCTTACGACAGCCAAACCACACGCTCTCCCAAAGGAAGACGCTCCGCAGGGCGCTTAGCCTGCTCCACATAGCCCAAAAATAAAAAACCAAGGCATTTTTCTCCTTCGGCTAAAGGAAGAATATTGCCCGCTTTCTTGATGGCTTTGGGGCTGCCCCAATAAGCACCAATACCGTGCTGTGTCGCAGTCAGCCACATGTTTTGAACAGCCATGGCTACAGCCGCTAATTCTTCCCATTCTTCTAGGCGTTCTTGTGGGTCACGCTGCATACAAAGGGCGATGACGGCAGACGACTTATTGGCCTTCTCTTGTATTTTTTGATATTTCTTTTCTAGAAACTTATCTTCAGGGGTGGCGCCTTTGTAAGCATTAGATAAGAATAAGCCCAATTGGGTCTTAGCATCCCCTTGCAAAACTTTAAAGCGCCAAGGCTCCGTTTTTTTATAATTGGGTGCATACGTACCATTGGTTAAGATGGTCTCTAAAATCTCCTTTGAAATGGGCTTGTTAGTAAACTCAGGCGGATAGATAGAGCGCCTTTGGCGAATAAGCTCGTTTAGGTCTTGATTAGTCATTTTCTTGTATTTCTGTTCTGATGGATAGAAACCGAAAATGTAGGAAAAGGTTTAGTGTCTAAGACTATTGCTTCAGTACTTCTTGGCAAAAAGTCATTAACCATTCGGTTTGCTCATGACCTTTTCGTTGACCAATTTGAGCGGCAATATAAATCAGTGCCAAAAGCATCAATCCTGCGCCCAAAATCCAGAAAGACCAAGGCGTATGGTCAATTTTTAGCTGAACTAGTGCATACATCCCCGAAAAAAAGCAAACGGCTATAGCAAGAAAGTAAAAGAACATAAATAAAGTCCAAACTTTGGGCTCTGGGCCAAATCTTCCACGAACCACAGTACCATTGTCTGCTTTGTCAAAGGTAATATTAAGGACGGGTGACCAATAATGCTGCTCTTCGGGCTTTACTCGAAGCTCGATATGGTGGCTGAGCTTCTTGCCACGAATCGGTTTGTCAGTATGGATAAGAAAATCATTAAAACGAGATAAAATCTCATCTTTGGACATAGGAGTCACACAGCTGATACGTGGACGTACTCTAAAATTAATCATTGGCGTCTAAGCGTTTAGCTGCCAAGATACTAAAAAAAAAGGAATTTTACTTGCTTTTGCCAAACATTTTGTAAAGTCCCCATACCATTACACCCACCATCACAAGCAACATGCCCAGTATTCCTATAGCTCCAGCATTCCAATCTATTAAAAACATATCGTTCGGTTTTGTTTAATTAAAAGGGTCTATGCGAACCCATACGAAGTCCAAAAGTAAGCAAAAAATAACCTTAAAAAAGATGATTTTTGTCAATCTGATGGTAATCTATGTCATCCGTAACATATAACAAGCCTAGCAAGGACCAAAATAAATAGTAGCCCGTTCCAGTGGATGTCTCTAAAGTCGCTTCCACAAAAAAGGACAATAATAGGATGACTTGTATGGACAAAAACAAGGCATTTTTGTAGTGCTTGCGCCAAAAAATAGGTGTTAGTACGCCAAATAGAAACAATCCTAGCCCAATAATCCCTGTGGCGGCATAATAGAATACGTACTCATTATGCGGAAGAAGTCCTTTTTTCTGCTGAAAAGTATTTAAGTATTTGTCCATCTCTAGGCGTAAATCGCCCACTCCGACCCCTAATATTGGCTGCATATTACCAATCTTTAACCCTACTTGAATGGAAGCTATCCGTCCCGAATCCGAGTATTCTGCGGCCTGCCCTTGTTGACGCATTTTCCAGTCATAAAGCATATAGCCAACCTTTCTTTTTAATGAAGGGATATATCTTTGACTGAGATACGGCATTATAATGATAAGGACAAGCCCCCAAAGACCTAGCCGCTGGTACTTTTTGATGGTTAAAGACTTGATTAAGAAAACCAATAAGCCTAAATACATCCCAATAATACCACTCCGAACGGCCAGTAAGTGCTGAAAAAGGAAAAGTAAGATGGCTATCGTGGCCACCACCATTTTTTGTCTTTTGAAGAGGGGACTTTCGTCAAAATACAAACCAATAGACAACATGAGCGCAATAGCAATGCCAAGGCTAAACCGAATATGATTTCTCGGTACAGGGATGTTTTGTCCTTGCCCAATGAGTGTATTGATATGCTCATAATCGAGCCCGTAATTTATCGTCACACCGATAGCAGAGATTGCTAGGACAAACACATAGAACAGCGCTATTTTTCGATAATCTTTTTGCGTAAGCTTAGGCAAAAAGAAAAAAGCAATCGGAAGACCTAAAAAAGGCAGCTTGATTCGACTTCTCTCAAACCAATAATTAATATTTTCAGAGTAAAGCCCACTTACAAAAATCGTAAAAAACACCAGCAAAAGTGCCCAAAAGGAAGGCGTCCTAAAAAAAGCTACCCACTTTTTCCGCAAGGAAGGACTCATGATGAGTTTGTTTTCGGGAGAAATATCAAAAAAAGCTAAAAGCACCACGCCAAACATGGAGACCGATAGCAAAAAGGGCGAATAGACTAAGGATACCAAGCCTAAGCCCAAACAAAAGCGCGTTAGGTGGTTTCGTAAATTAGAACTATAAAAAGGACTCAGTTTTTTCAAATTTTCGCTAAATTAGGGCGTTTGTTTCGTATTAACGGTAAAATAACACGTTTTATCCTTGCGTTACGTCATTTAGTTAAGAAAATATTCGCTGAAATGCGTAAATTGCGCCCTATTTCAAAATTTACCAAATCGCAACACCCACCACAAGTTGATGTATAATTTTCCGAAAGGTAATTATTAATCGTTACGGTAAGTCTGTATGTTGCAGAAGTTACCGGTTTTGTCGTGGGTTTACATAAACAATTACAAAATGAATAAACAAATTCTTTTTTTCTTCACACTTTTAGTGATGGGTGTATTGCCTGCTTTTGCCCAAGAAGATCCCGTACTGTTTACCGTGAATAATAACCCTGTTCATGTGTCAGAGTTTAAGTACATCTACGAAAAAAGCAATGGTAAAGAAGCAGATTATTCTAGAGCTTCTTTAGACAAGTACCTAGAGCTGTACAAAAACTTTAAATTGAAGATTGCGCGGGCTAGAGAGATGAAGTTGGATACGATTCCTGCTTTGAAAAGAGAGTTGGAAGGATATCGCAAAAAATTGGCCAATTCCTATCTGATTGATAAAGAAGTAACGGATCGTCTAGCCAAAGAAGCCTATGAACGGATGAAGACCGATGTTCGGATGAGTCATATATTCTTTTCCCTAAAAAAACTGCATTCGCCAAGTGATACGCTCGCTATCTACAACAAGGCAATGACTTTGATGAAGAAATTAAAGAATGGCGCTTCTTTTGAAAAATTAGCTAAAGAATTTTCGGAAGATAAGGGCAGTAAAGATAAAGGCGGAGATATTGGATATTTTACCGCTATTTTCCCTAGTGGATATTACCGGATGGAAGAAGCGGCATACACTGCCCCCGTCGGTCAAGTTGTCGGGCCGATAAGAACCGTTAGCGGATACCACATCATCAAAGTAACCGATAAGCGCCCTGCTCGTGGAGAAATGGAAATTGCACAAATTCTTTTTAGTAAAGATGCGAAGGATGTATCTATCGTACGCAAAAGTGCAGAAAAAGCGCTGAATGTTGTTCGTAACGGAAAGTTGTCTTTTGAAGATATCGCCAAGCAATTTTCGGACGATAAAACAACAGGTAGCAAGGGCGGATATGTTGGATATATCGGAATCAATCGTTTTGAGCAAGACTTTGAAGATGCCGTCTATGCACTCAAAAAAGATGGTGAAGTATCTGGAATTATTGAATCTTCTATAGGTTTTCATATTGTGAAGCGCTTGCGCAAAAAACAATTGGGTACCTACGAAAAAGAGAAAAGAGCCATTTTGACGAAGTTGAGAAAGGATCCAAGATACCAATTGGCGATTGATGCTTTTGTTGAAAAAACTAAAAAAGAAGCAGGCTTTACCGTAAATAAGACCGTTTTTGACAATTGGGTCAAAGGCTTGCCAGATTCTACCTTTTTAACACACAAATGGAAAGCCCCTAAGACCAAAGACAACACCGTTTTATTGACGATGAAAGGGCGCAAAGCAACCATCGCTGATCTCGAGCAATATGTGTATCAAGCGACAAGAAAAAGATTGAGATATGGACGAAATACCAAGATAGCAGACGCTGCAAAAGACCTTTTTAATGATTTTGTCAATAATCAGGTGATGAGTTATGCCGAGTCAAAATTAGAAGCGAAGTATCCCGAATTTAAGTCTTTGATGAGAGAATATGAAGAAGGGATTTTGCTTTTTGATATTTCCCGAAAGGAAGTATGGGACAGAGGATCAGAAGAAAGCACGGGGCTAGCGGCGTTTTATTCAAGTATCCAGAATCAATTCAACTGGGAAGAACGCGCCACGGTCGTTACTTACACCATACCTAAGCTATATGAAAAATGGCTCCCAAAGATGCGAAAAAGAGCTAAGAAAAAGACGCCAGCAAAAGTATTAGCAAAGTACAACAAGAAAAAACACATCGTTTCAATGGAAAGAGAAACAATGGAAAAAACAAAGGCACCAGACGACATTAAAAAAGTATGGAAGCAAGGGGGAATGACAGAAACGATTTTTGATATAAATCGTCAACCACAGACAGCATCCTTTAAAGTGATTGAAAAGATCATTCCTGCTGGGCCCAAAAAATTAGAAGATGCCCGTGGGTATGCCATTGCAAAATATCAAGACTATTTGGAAAATCATTGGGTAAAGACACTCCAAAACCAATACAAAGTGGTTGTCAATAAAGATGTTTTTGAATCTCTAGTCAAATAATTTTGTGATTCATTGAAAAGAATATTCCTATTTTTACCCTTTTTGGGATGGCTATTAACCTTTACACTTGTGTCCTGTGCTTCGGAAACGTCTTCTGAAGCACAGGATCCTGTATTGGCTCAAGTCTTTAATAAAACATTGGTGTTGTCAGATATTGATGGCATTGTTGACCCAATCAATAACCAAGAAGATAGCTTGCATCTGATTCAATCTTTTGTGGACAGGTGGGTGCGCGAAGCCATTTTGATGCATGAAGCAGAAAAACAGGTGAGCCAAGATATGGGCTTGGATCAATTAGTCAGAGATTATCGGTCGTCATTGGTACTTAATAATTTTGAGCAAGCTCTTTTTAAAAGCGAATTAGACACGATTATCACAGATTCGGATATAAAACAATATTTTAATGCTAATAAAGAGCAATTTAGACTAAGCTATGATATCGTTCGTTATTTCCTTATCAAGCTACCAGAGAATAGTCAAAACGTTGATGCAGTCACTCAATGGTGGACAGATAAAGAGCCTGCCTTGTTGCCTGATATAAAGGATGTTTTGAAGACCAATAGAGCTTATTTTGTATTGGATCAGCTGCAATGGCATTCTTTGCAGAATCTAAAGAAGAAGCTGCCCAAAAAACAAGCGCAAAGACTTTCGACTTCTTTGGATGTAGTGCTCACAAATAATAACTACCTTTACTTCCTGAAAATCTTTGAGATTAGAAAAAAAGGAGATTTACCCCCAGTTTCTTTTGTCCGTGATCAAGTAGAGAAAATCATCCTACATGGTCGAAAGATGAAGCTAATCGAAGATAAAAAAGCGGCGTTGTACCAAAAAGAAGTAAACACAGAAAACGTCAAAATTTTTACCAACTAAACAGCAAAACGGGGAAATAACCCCCTTATAATAAACTTTACAGATGAAAAAAATAATTGCTTTAGCCTTTGTGCTGCTTACTGCTCAGACTTTGTTTATCAATAAAGCACAGGCACAAATCGCTAATCATACCGTGGTGGACAAGGTGATAGGCGTGTTGGGAGATGAGATTATCTTGCTTTCGGAGCTCGAAAAACAAGTAGCTTATTTGGCACAGCAGCAAAAAACGCCTCTTCCGCCTAATGCTAAGTGTCTGATGTTAGATAATATCCTTACGGAAAAATTGTTGATTCATCAGGCCAAAGTGGATAGTATTGAAGTGTCTGATGATGAAGTCAATACGCAAATTGACGCAAGAATCGATCGAATCCTAGGCATGATGGGCAATAGTGTCACCCAATTCATTGACTATTATGGACAGACCCCTGCCGAAATGAAAGATTTTATGGCCGATGATATGAAGTCACAACTACTTTCTGAAAGAATGCGCCAACAAATAATCGACGGTGCAACAATCAGACCTTCCGAAGTCTTCGCCTTCTACAATAATATCCCCAAAGACAGTATTCCTTTCTTTAACTCGGAAGTAGAATATTCAGAGTTGGTTTATAAGCCAGTCGTCAACCAAGCGGCTAAGGATGAAGCCTATGTCAAGCTTTCGCAAATAAGAAAGGACATCATCGACAAAAAAGTCACCTTTGAAGAAATGGCTAAAGCACATTCTGACGACCTAGGCTCTGGCAAACAAGGCGGCGACCTTGGATGGCAGAAAAGGGGAACCTTCGTAACTGAATTTGAAGCTGCTGCTTATAACTTGGCCGATAATGAAATTTCAGATATCGTAGAAACTCAATTTGGATACCACATCATCCAATTATTAGGAAGACGGGGTAATTTGATTCATGCGCGTCATATTTTGATCAAACCTGTTTTTAGCGAAAGCGACTACACCGCTGCTATCGCTAAGTTAGACTCCATTAGGGACGATATTTTAGCAAAAAAAATCACCTTCGAAGAAGCCGTTAGAAAGTATTCAGATAAGGAGCAACAAAGTTATAGCAATGGTGGGCGCGTCATGAACCAATACACGGGCAATACCCTTTTTGAAATTTCGGACTTAGATTTTAATGTGTATTTTGCATTGGATTCTCTTAAGCCTAGTGAAATCTCAAAGCCTGTGGAGTTTTTAACGGAGTCTGGTGAGAAATTTTATAGACTTTTGAAGCTGAATACGCGCACCGAGCCCCATAAAGCCACATTAAAAACGGATTATTCTAAGATTCAACAAGCCGCTCTCAATACCAAGAAAAGTGAAATTATCGCTAACTGGGTACAGGATAAGGTCGGAAGTGTCTATGTGCGACTAGACCCTAATTTTCGAGATTGCCCCGAATTAAAGAAATGGAACTCCCAAAAGGATAATTAACTGATTTTAACCACCTAAGATGAAAAAAATAGCCGCCTTTTTCTTGCTAATTGTCATGGCTTCTAGTGTAGCAATGGCACAAGTGCCTAGGCAAAAACGAGCCTATAAGCTCTATAATAAGTCTGGCAAAAAAATCTCTTATCGCAAGCTAGTTAAGCAATTGTCGAAGGCAGATATCGTCCTCTTTGGGGAGCTACATAACAATGCCATTGCCCATTGGCTAGAATTGACGCTTGCCAAAGATTTAAGTAAGAATAAAGAGCTAATCTTAGGGACAGAATTACTAGAAAGAGACGACCAGTTGGTTATTAATGACTATTTGGCGGGGCGTATTGATGCCAAAGCGATGGATACTTTGGCCAATCATTTACCGTCTAATTACAAAACGGACTACAAACCTTTAGTCGATTTTGCGAAAGCAAATAATTTGATGTTTGTTGGCTCTAACATCCCTAGACGTTTTGCATCTATCGTCTATCACAAGGGGTTTGAAGGGCTCAACGAATTAAGTGCTTCCGAAAAAACATGGATTGCACCTTTGCCCATTGACTATGACCCTAATCTTAAGAGTTACCAAGAAATGTTGGCAATGATGGGAGGGCACGGTGGTGATAACTTACCTAAAGCGCAGGCGATAAAAGATGCCACCATGGCACATTTTATCATTCAGTACTTTCGTAAAGGAAAATTATTTTTTCATGTAAATGGCTCTTATCACTCCGATCAATATGAAGGAATCGTCTGGTATCTAGCAAAAAAAGCACCAGAATTGAAGGTGAAAACCATCAGTGTGGTGAGCCAAGCAGATATTACGAAGCTACCGAAAGAGAGTAAGGGATATGCCGATTATTTTATTGTTGTCGATGAAGACATGACGACCACCTATTAAAAATGTCATCTAAAAAGGACATATTTAGCGTAAGCAAAGCAGAAGATAGTACTGGTTTCTTGGTGTGGCAAATGCACAACCTTTGGCAGCGCTCTATTAAAAAATTACTCAAGAAATATAATCTGACGCATACTCAATTTGTCCTGTTGGCCACGACCGTATGGCTAAATCAACATGCCAAAGAAGAAAAAATCACCCAAATAAAAATTGCACGATTTGCACGTACAGACGTGATGATGACCTCCAATATCCTAAGAACATTAGAACAAAAAAAATGGATTCAGCGCATCAACGATGAAGATGATACTCGGGCAAAAATAATCACTCCTACCCAAGCAGGTATTCAGCTTGCGCAAAAAATAATCCCAGAAGTTGAAGCCTTTGATCAGCAGTTTTTTGGAAAATTGAAAGACCAAAAGAATTTTGATGACGACTTGCGGGCTTTATTAGATTGGTAATGCTCCAAATTCAATGCTCTATACTTGATTTTAAGGCTGTCGCAGATGGTAACTTGACAAAAATGCCGAATCAGGCTGGGCTAAGCACAACCAAGGTTTTTCACTAAAGCAACTGTGTGGCTCGACGGCAGCAGGGTTAATGCCAAGTCGAGCGCAGTAGCTCTATGCACCTATGCTTCTATGTGTTTAAAAAAAGTCGTGTCCGGCAGCCCTATGCATCTAAACCCCAAAGTGCACCAAAACCTTAGCAAACCATTCAACAGGATGTTTTTTCTTATCTCCTGTAGCAGAGTCACAAATAAAAAATTGTTGAAAGAGCTTGATATCCGTGCCAAAAATTTGAAGAAGTTGTTTAATCTTTCGATTGGCTAGGAGGACATTGTTGTGTTTGAAGGCTATTTGCCAAGCATGGTACGCTTCGTCATGCCACTCCAATAAATCGAGCAAAAGAAGATCATCCGTAAACTGTGAAAGGAATTTTTGCGCAAGCTTACCATGTCGATAATCTTTTAGAAGCTTAGATTCCTTGTATTTAAACGAATCGTGCGTGATTGCTGCAAGCCTAAGGCGATGCTTGTCTTCAAGTGAAAGATGGAGCGCATCAATATTATCCAGCACATCAAGCACATGAAAGCCAACAGCTGATTCAGGATGCCCATAGGTAGGTCTTCCCCAATTTAGTCCTTGAATTAGGTCACTTTGGGCTAAAATCGTCGATTCTAACTCCGTAATGGGTTGGATGTACCAGCTTTTATGTTGCAATGGACTTGTCATATATCTAAAGAACTAATATAATGTTTTATTTGGCAAAAGTCAATAGGCATATTTTTAAGCCTTGACTGTTATAAGTTGACCATTGCCCAAAAGCACAAAACATAAACGGTAATAACCATTTATTTGCAAAAATCTAGCCATAGCCTAGAAGAATAGCAACCCTAGAAAAACTAATGGGGCACAATAGCTCCATTTGCTCAAAGCAAGAAATATGGTGAATCAATCCAACTGTTAAGGAGATGTTAAAATCGTGTTAAATATTAATGTGTTATACACAATAAAGCCCTATTTGGCGTTTTAAGAGCCTTAACCTAATTAGAAAACTTAAAATCATTTGAACCGATGAAAAAAGTAGTGGGATATGCAATTGCAGGTCTTTTTGGCGGCCTTTTGGTTTTGGCTGCGGCTATGTTTTATTTACCCAAAATGGTGAATCAACCATCTTCCCCAAGTAATTCTTCTGCACAACATTATGGAAGTTTGGTGAATAACCGTGGGGCGAGTATATTGCCTAATGACTTCCGAACGGCAGCTCAAAAATCTATGGAGACGGTGGTGCACATAAAATCTAGTGCTACCCAAAAACAATCTCAAGGCACCGACCCTTTTAGCCTTTTCTTTGGTAATTCACCCTATGGTGGTTTTGCTCCTAAAGTGGGAACAGGCTCAGGGGTTATTTATTCAGATGATGGATTCATCATCACCAATAACCATGTGATAGATTTTGCAGATGAAGTTGAAGTGACGCTTTACGATAATCGCAAATATAAAGCGAGCGTTATCGGAAGAGACGAAAAGACAGATTTGGCCGTCCTTAAAATTGAAGCAGACCATTTGCCAGCTATTCATATCGGTAACTCTGACGATGCACAGGTAGGCGATTGGGTATTGGCCGTCGGCAATCCTTTTGAATTGACTTCGACCGTGACGGCAGGAATAATTAGTGCAAAGGGAAGAAGCCTTCACATGATGTCCAAAAACGCCATTGAGTCGTTTATACAAACGGATGCGGCCGTCAATCCAGGAAATAGCGGTGGCGCACTCGTGAATACTCAAGGAGAATTAATAGGAATCAACAGTGCTATTGCTTCGACTACTGGGTCATACGCAGGTTATTCCTTTGCAATCCCAGTCAACATTGTGACAAGGGTGGCAGATAATCT
>CAYTLX010000043.1:0-10289 GCA_964438645.1 uncultured Saprospiraceae bacterium
TGGATAATATCGCTCATTTGATGCCCGAAAAGCATTTTGAGTTCTATTTTCATGACGTTAGTAAATATGTACATATTCCTGGTAAATTAGACTACATTTTGCACTTTGCATCTCCTGCAAGCCCTATTGAGTACCTAAAAATGCCGATTCAGACGCTTAAAGTAGGTTCTTTGGGTACGCACAATCTTTTGGGTTTGGCGAAAGCTAAAGGGGCACGTTTTATGATTGCTTCCACTTCTGAAGTCTATGGCGACCCGCTTGTACACCCACAAACGGAAGATTATTGGGGTAATGTTAACCCAATTGGGCCGCGTGGAGTATATGATGAAGCCAAGCGTTTTCAAGAAGCAATTACGATGGCTTATCACACTTTTCATGGAGTGGAGACTCGTATGGTGCGTATTTTTAACACGTATGGCCCACGTATGGCGGTCAATGATGGCCGTGTTTTGCCTGCTTTTTTCTCGCAAGCGATTCGTGGAGAAGGGTTGACTATCTTTGGAGATGGTGAGCAAACACGTTCTTTTTGCTACGTAGATGATTTGGTCGAAGGGATTTATCGTTTGTTATTAAGCGATTATGATATGCCCGTAAACATCGGCAATACTTCCGAGATTACCATGAATACTTTTGCCAATGAAATCCTAGAAATAGTAGGCAATCCAAAGGCACACAAGATTAATTTGCCACTTCCTGAAGATGATCCTAAGCGTAGAAGACCAGATATTACTTTGGCCAAAAAAGTGTTGGATTGGGAGCCTAAAGTCCCTAGAGCAGAAGGCTTGCGCAAAACTTACGAATATTTCAAACAAGTAGTAAAAGTAGATTAAGATGACTTTTCAGAAAAATATATTAATTACAGGGGGAGCCGGGTTTATCGGCTCCCACTTAATTAGATTAATGGTCAATAAGTACCCTGACTATCGGATTATTAATCTTGATGCTTTGACTTATGCAGGTAATTTGGAGAATTTGACGGACGTCGAAAACAAGCCCAATTACACCTTTGAAAAGGTGGATATTACCAAAATGGACGAAGTACAGGCTGTTTTTGCCAAGTATGACGTGGATAGCGTGATTCATTTAGCAGCAGAATCTCATGTAGATCGGTCGATTACCAATCCCATGGAATTTGTGGAAACCAACGTCATCGGTACAGTCGTACTCTTGAATGTCGCCAAAAATTATTGGAAGGACTTTGCTGGTAAGCTTTTTTACCATGTATCTACGGATGAAGTATATGGTACTTTGGGTGCTACAGGCTTATTTAAGGAGACCACGTCTTATGACCCAAGGTCGCCCTATTCGGCGTCAAAGGCGAGTAGTGATCACTTTGTGAGAGCCTATTTTCATACGTACGATATGCCTATTGTGATTTCTAATTGCTCTAATAACTACGGCCCATATCAGTTTCCTGAAAAATTATTGCCCCTTTTTATCAATAATATCAAGCACAATAAAGCTTTGCCTGTTTATGGCGATGGAAAATATACTAGAGATTGGCTTTGGGTGGAAGACCATGCAAGCGCCATTGATGTGATATTCCACAAAGGAGTATCAGGCGAGACTTATAATATAGGTGGTAACAACGAGTGGACTAATATTGACTTGATTTATTTGCTTTGTGAAATTATGGACGATGAATTGGGACGCCCGAAGGGGACTTCTAAGGAGTTGATTACTTTCGTAAAAGATAGACCAGGACACGATAAACGGTATGCTATTGATGCCACTAAGTTGAAAAATGAGCTAGGCTGGGAGCCATCGGTAAAATTTCCGGAAGGACTTATCAAAACGGCTAGATGGTACTTGAATCACGTGGATTGGATGGAGAATGTGACTTCTGGTGCATATCAAGCCTATTACAAGAAGCAGTATGACGCTTAAATGGTTGAGATGCTAGTCTGACATAAATACTAATACCGATGCAGATATTTTTCTGTGTCGGTATTATTTTGTTAAATTGAATTTATTAAGACATTGCATCACAATTTTTATTACTTTTGCCTTTTATTTTCCGAAAGGAGAAAACAAAAATTTCACTTAACGATGAGTAAATTACTAAAGTTATTTTTGATAGCTTGTTTAATGATTTCTTTGGCTTCGGTTCAAGCCCAGGTGGTGAGCCCCGCGATGGTGTCTTCTGAATTATCCAAACGTGGACTAACAGAAGAAGAAGTTCGTGCCAAACTACTTGAAAAAGGCATTGATATTGACCATGTTTCGCCAGAGCAGCTTCCTGCTTTACAAGGGGAAATAAAATCAGCCATTGAGGAGTTAGAAGCCGAGAAAAAGGCAAAAACTAAAGCCACCAATGCAGTCATTGAAGAAAAAGCCAAAGATAAAGCCGAAATCATCGTAAAAAAAGAAGTCAATGAACTGGCCGGAGATGCTGCCGAATCCGTCCAAAAAGCAGTGGAATCAGGCAAGGCTGTGGATGAAGCCATCAGTGAAGAAATATTGGATGAGAAAAATACAGGAACACCAACTGCCCAAATCTACGGACACCATATTTTTAGAAATAAAAGTATCAAAGTCTATAATCAAGCGACGGATGTACGTGCACCTGATACCTACGAACTCGGCCCTAAAGATGTAATTAATGTCTCTATATGGGGGTATTCGGAGCTTTCAAAATCTTATGAAGTCACGATGGATGGGTATATCAAGCCTGATAAAATGGCGCCCATTTTTGTAAAAGGCATCACCCTTGGAAATGCTAAGAAGCTTTTACGTAAGGCATTTTCCCGTTATTATAACTTTAAGGCAGATGAGTTTGATGTAAATCTCAACTACTCTCGCACAATCACTATCAATATTACGGGAGAAGCGATTCGTCCTGGTAGTTATACCTTACCAGCGATAAATACGGCTTTTAATGCCTTAGTCGCTTCGGGTGGTCCTTCTGATATCGGGTCTGTCAGAGAGATTATGTTGATACGTGCAGGAAAATCTCCTGTAAAATTGGACGTGTATGCTTTCTTGGACAACCCGAATATCGCACAGAATGCCTATTTGCAAGATGGCGATTATATTCATATTCCTGTAAGTAAAAAAATAGTTGCTATTGGTGGTGCGGTAGTACGCCCTTTTCGCTATGAATTGACGGGTAATGAGAATCTGAATGACTTGATTCAATATGCGGGCGGTTTTAAGGCAAATGCCTACAATAGCAAAATACAGATTAAGCGGTTTCAAGGTCAAGAAGAGAAGTTGATAGATGTCGATTTTGCGAAAGCAAAGAATTATGCGCTTTTAAATGGCGATAACGTAAAGGTCTTTTCCATCCCACAGCGATATGAAAATTTTGTTGAGATTTCTGGAGAAGTTGCTTTGCCTGGTGAGTATGAGATTGAAAAAGGGTGGCGAGTCGCTGATTTAGTGGATAAAGGCAAGCTTTTGCGTACGTCCAAAAGAGATTTGGCTTTTCTGCAAAGAAAAAATCCAGATGGTACTTATCAACTGAAAAGAATTGACCTAACGAAAGTTTTAGAAGACAATGGTAGTACCGCCAATATGCTTTTGATGCCCATGGACAAGTTGATTATCTATGCACAAAGTCAATTTGTGGATAATGCAAAAATTAGTATTGGTGGAGCCGTAAGAAAACCAGTCGAATTGCCCTTTGATAAGAGCCGAAAGTTTAAAGTGGAAGATTTGGTGCAAATGGCTAATGGACTTACCCCCAAAGCGACAGATTTTGCTTTTATTTATCGCAAAAAGGATGAAGATAGCAAGAATATGGAGTATATCTTGGTGAACATCAAGGAAGCCGTAACAAATCCAAACTCTGCTTCTAACTTAGTTTTAGCAGCTAATGACCGTTTATTTATTCCCAATAATGATAGTTACTTGGATGGCGCTCAGGTACTTATTTCTGGTGCGGTACGTAAGCCTGGTGAATATACCTATGATGTATCCTTGACCTTGGATAAATTGTTGTTGATGTCAGGCGGTCTAAAGCTATCAGCCGACAAAAATCGTCTAGAAATTTATAGAGTTGACCTTTCGGAAACACCTATTAAAACTAAAAAAATTGATGTTAGTCTTAACGAAAATGGTCTCGCAGATGGTGATGTAGTACTACTGCCTTACGATGAAGTACGGGTACGTAATTTACCCAATTTTGAATTTCAGAAGAATGTAACCATCAATGGAGAAGTGACTTATCCTGGGGTTTATGGACTGACTCGTGATAATGAACGCATTTTAGATGTGTTAAAAAAGGCAGGTGGTCCAACCGATGAAGCGTTCTTAGCAGGCGCTACGCTCTATCGACAGCAGGATGGGGTTGGTTATATTATTTTAAGGTTAGATGAAATCTATAAGAAAAGCAATTCTACCTTGAATATAGTTTTGGCAAAAGGTGATATTATCACTATCCCCAAAATGAAAGACTTTGTAAGTATTCAGGGGGCAACGAATGTGGACAAACAGGTCGATAATAGTATTCTTGGGGCGGATAAAAAAATCAATGTTCCATTCCATAAGGGACGTAAAGCCAATTATTATGTCGAAGAATATGCCGGTGGTACAAGCGAATATGGTCGAAAAAGATTGATTTCTGTACGATACCCCAATGGACAGTTAAAGGAGACCAAAAACTTTGGTTTATTTAAGATTTATCCGAAAGTGACCAAAGGGGCGTCCATTGTAGTGGGGGAGATTGCAAAGAAGCAGAAAAAGGAAGCAGAAAAGGATAAAGAAGCCGTGGATTGGGGCAAGTTGCTAGGGGATACCATCGCCCAAGCTACGACCATCATCACATTGCTGTTATTGGTGCAGCGGATTAACTAAAGCCGCATAAAAAAAAATTATGAGCAAACAAATCAGAAGTATTGAGCCAAAGGCACTTTGGAATAATTTTGCAGACTTGAATAGTGTGCCTAGACCATCCAAAAAAGAAGCAAAGGTCATCGCTTTTATAAAAAAATATGGTGAAGGCTTAGGGCTTGAAACCATGGTGGACAAAGTCGGGAATATCATTATCAAAAAACCAGCAAGTAAAGGCTGCGAAAAAGCGAAGCCAGTCATTTTGCAAGGACATATTGACATGGTTGCCCAAAAAAATAATGATACGGATTTTGATTTTAATACCATGGGTATCAAAATGTACTTGGATAAGGAAGGATGGGTCAGGGCGAAGGGGACAACACTCGGTGCAGATAATGGTATCGGTGTGGCGGCGATTATGGCTGTCCTTGCGGACAAAAAGAAAAAATACCCTGCTATTGAAGCGTTATTTACCATAGATGAAGAAACGGGTATGACAGGGGCGTTTGCCTTGCAGCCTGGATTATTGGATGGGACGATTTTGTTAAATTTGGACTCTGAAGATGAAGATGAAGTGACCATTGGTTGTGCGGGTGGAGTAGATGTAAATATAAGCCATACTTATAGTCAACAGAGCCTTTCGGCAAAAACCAAATGGACTACATTAAAGCTGACCGTAAAAGGTCTAAAGGGTGGACACTCGGGCATGGATATACATCGTGGGCGTGGAAATGCGAATAAAATTTTGGCTAGAATCCTTCGTCGCTTAACCGATGAAGCAAATGTTAAGCTGAGTAGCTTTGATGGGGGCAGCTTGCGCAATGCTATCCCACGTGAAGCATCCGCTGTGATTGTTTTGCCGACTTCTAAGAAAAAGGCTGTAGAAGCTCTAATTGAAGCCTTAACCAAAGAAATTAAACCTGAATATCAGACCACTGACCCTAATTTAGTCATCGAATTGGAGAAAGCTAGAAAGCCCAAAAAGGTGATGAAAAAGGCCGACCAATTGAATTTATTGATCTCCTTAGCTGCGGCATGGAATGGTATTTTTCGGATGTCTCCTGATGTAGAAGGTTTGGTGCAAACATCCAACAACGTCGCAAGGGTACTTGTCAAAAATGGACAAATTGAGATTGCCTGTTTGACAAGGGGCTCTGTAGAATCTGAAAAAATGGATTGTGCTAATACCGTTAAAGCTGCCTTTGAGTGGTCTGGCGCACGGGTGGAATTTACAGGTAGTTATCCAGGATGGGCACCAGATCCCAAAGCCAAAGTCAATGAAATTTTGACCAAAATCTACAAAAAGAAATATAAAAAATTACCCGAAATAACGGCTTGCCACGCTGGCCTAGAATGTGGCATCATCAAAAAGCAATATCCAAATGTAGAGATGATTTCTTTTGGACCCAATATTCGTGGAGCACATTCTCCAGACGAAAGGGTAGAAGTGGCTTCCGTAAAACGTTTTTATGCGTTATTGCAAGATACTTTGGAGACGTTAGGTAAGAAGAAATAGTTGGAATTATTGGCCCCGTAGTTCAAGGGATAGAACAAAAGTTTCCTAAACTTTAGATTCAGGTTCGAGTCCTGGCGGGGCTACTTAATAAAGTTGTAATGTGCTGATTTACAGTATTTTATGGCTTTGGTTTTTTATACGTAGCCAACAAAATAGCCAACTTTCACAAAATAACCCCATTTTTGGACGTTTTAGCCTTCTTTGTACAAACATTCCATAAGCCTTGGTTTGCAAATTACATACTCTTTTGATACTAGGCTCATTGTATCATCAAACGCCAAGCGTTCTTGCTGACTTAGATAGTTGAATCTTTTTATTAGATTGGTTTCCTTTTCCTTTGATACTTCGACCTTTTCGGGTGTGCTGCTTTCGTCTATTTCCAAGTACTGGGGCAAATACCTTTCTCTAGTAGCCAACTTGGCAAGGATAGAAATAAAATACAAATTTAATGGGGCGTTGTCGGTCTCATCATTTGCCAATCCTTCAATGATACCTAAAATATCTTCGATTGTGTTGGCTTTTTTGTCGGAAATAAAAGCCTTTCTATCTAGGTCAATATGGCTTTTTACTAATTCCTGATAGGTGTCAAAAAGCCTGTTGTCTTTTACATGATTATCCATTTTTTATGTGTTTAGGAAAAATCCCTTTTGCGTTAGGTGTCCTATTCCACAACGTAGAATTAAGGGGCATTTCTGCAACCCTATCACCATGACAAAAGGGAAAAAGTTTAGATAAATCATAACGTTGTGTTTAGGAAGTCCAAAGATAACGCCAATTTCTCATATATTCAAGTTTGGAACATTTTGGGGCGTTTTAGTGTATTATTGATGCCGTGAAGGTCGTAAGGGATTAATCATCCTTTTGTACCGACCCTATACTTTTGCCTGTTTACGGCTTTTTATTTGGGCAAAATATGTAAGTATAGGCTGCCAAAGGGCGGTACTTGGTGCCGTCTTTTGGCTTTTAATTATAGTTTTTGGCTTAAATAGATGTAAAATTGTGTTTAAACGATGCAAAAACGGTAATTAATGGAAGTAAAATGGAAGTAAAATGATAGTAAATTATAGTTTCTTAATCCATTTAAGCCCTGTTTTATTGATGTTTTGCTAGTTTTCGACCTACCCCCCCCTTATACTGTTTTCTTTCGATTGGTGCCGTGTTTTGGAGTTTTGGGCTATTATAGACCTTATTAAAGTCTTTGCCCTTACGGTTGTTAGGTTGTATTCTTTCTTTTCCTCCAGTATATGCACTTTCCTAATTTTCATTTTGTAAGTGGTATATATTTCTGATTGGTGGAGTTGGTCGGTAAATATTCCGCCTTCTTTGATGTAGGTAATATTTAGCCAAAGGACATTTTGCGAAAGCATCAAAAGGAGTTTATCCAGTTGCTCCAGTTCGACCAGTACACTTGACCGCCTTTTTTCTGTCCTTCTTTTTCCGTTTAAATGGTTGTTGCATTTCTTGGAACAATACTTGGCTTGGGGTCTTTTTTTGTCTATGGATTTACTACATACTTGGCAAGTTCTTTTGATTGTTTTAGTGGTCGATTTCATAGGCTTGGTTTTGGTTGGTTTTGTCCATGTTTGGAAACTGTATTTAAACGTTCCAAACGTGGACATTTCAGGGGCTGCAATTTTTTCAAAATCCTGTTCCAAACGTGGACATTTATTTGCTGTTAATTCATGCCATTTGGTTCTGATTAATGTAGTTATTTTGGATTGGGTTTTGTATGTTCCGTAATCTGCTAATAATTGCCTAAAGTGCTTTTTGCTCCTCCATCTTTGTTTGGTACTTAGACCACTCCAATAATCCCTATCAATGAATCTTAGAAATTTGGCTTTCTCAAATTGGCTCATCTCTTTATACTGGATTCCTTTATCATAGTAGATAATGGTTTGCCACATTTGCGCCAATTCCTGACCAAGTGGCAAAACTTTTGTTGGGTCTTTTAGGTCGGCAAGGGTTTTGATTTGTGGGGCTAGTGTTTCGTTTCGTAATGCCTTTATTTCAATTCTTAGGATGTTTTGGGTTTTCTTTGCTTGCTTACCTTTGTCATATATTTTTATCTCCGTCCGTTGGGTCTTATGATGATAGCCTAGTTTTAAATCCTTGGCTTGCATTTTAACAAAAGGTTTGTTTTTGTATGCCTTAATTCCTTTTAGGATATTGGAAACCTTTGTATCTAAGAGCAAATTAACGCCATACTCTAGGTTTTGGATTCTAGCTTTTGATAGGTCAATCTTAAACCTTGTTTCTATATCCTTTAGGACGTCCAAAAAATCGGTATAGGCGAAATCATTTGCATTGTCTTTGCCTTTATTAAAGTATCTATGAAAAGACCCCCTAAGCGTTAAACGTGGCTTTTGGGGGTGTTTTTCGGATTGGGTAATGATAAACTTTAAACCTTGAAAACTTGCCCACTTGGTATGGTCTTTTATTTCTCCTGTTTTCTCAATGAATACAGAAGCAAAGACCAAGTAAGGACTTGCAAGCCAATGATTGGTACATTCATTGCCAACTAGTATTTTGAAGCCGTCAAACATCAATCCACTAAAATAGATAGGGCTTTTTCTGAATGCGTTCTAATTCGGTTTAAAACCGTTTCGGGGTTAATATCCTTTTTTATACCTTCCACAAGGTGAAAAATGGCTTTGGTAACTTCTTGCCATGCTTTAAATTCCTTTTGGTTTGCTGTTGGTTTGGCTTTTGGATAGTCCTTGAAGTAGGCTATAAAGTCGGTTAAACCTTCTTTTATCTCGTTGTCTTGAT
Organism: uncultured Saprospiraceae bacterium; assembly: GCA_964438645.1. Classification (GTDB taxonomy): domain Bacteria; phylum Bacteroidota; class Bacteroidia; order Chitinophagales; family Saprospiraceae; genus HyVt-613. The sequence goes on from CAYTLX010000043.1 coordinate 9,059, forward strand.
TGGCAAAGGCTGCTTCCATTCCTGCATCATCAAAATTAAAATGGAATGTTTCTTTTGCTCCAGTTTCCAAGGATTGGCACCAGTCTAAAATGTCGTTTAGTGCTGAAACTTGTTTTTCCAAACCATTTGCCTTGATTTTCTTGGTAATGCGTTGCCGTCTTTTCTTAGCCATTGATTGAAGTTTTAGGGTTTACTAACTCCATGCTTTCCAATACTTCTGACTTTTTGTATTTGATTTTGTTGCCAATTCGGTAGGCTGGAATGATGCCCTTTTTAGTCCAAGTGTATAGGGTCATTAATGAAATGCCTAACATCTTGGCAACTTCATGCCTTGATAATAGTTTTATTGGTTCGACCTTGTTTTTTTGTAAGGCTTTTAATTGGACTTGGATACTATCCAATTTATCCATTAACACGTTGGCTTCGATGCCGTGGATTTCTACTTTTACAATTTTCATCACTATTGGTTTTAATAAATGAATATTGCAAAGCTGGCGTTATTTTAATTCCACATATCCCTAAGTATGGGGTGGTGGGGTAAAAAAGAGATACAAACCGTTGATAATCAATAGCAATCTAAAATAAAATAAATTCTATTGCTTTATCAATTCGTTTCTTTTGGGGGATTTCCTTATTATGTTTGTGTTTGTTTCTTAACTCTTTATTTGCATCTGTCATCTGTCTAGGTGTAATTATATTTTTTCCTTTGCGGAAGCATTTCTTTTCATACAGTTTTACAAATATCCTACGGTCGTTAATTAATTCGTTTATTTCTAATTGATGCCAAAAATATCTAAGAGTTGCTAAAGTTATTCCATGCTTTACTTGTATTGGTTGATGGGGTTTTATTTCTTGGTCACTAAAAATATTTTGCCATTGTTCTATACTGGAATCAAAAATAAACTTTGTAGAACTGTGAATATTTGCTATTTGTTTTCTTGTTAGTTCATGGTTAATTGTTGTAGGTCTGTGTTTCTTTTTCTGTGGGGCTGTAATTTGGTTTATGCTTTTTTTGATGTTGTACAATATAGTTTGCAACTCTTCCACCTTCAAAGATTGGCTTTTTATTATCCTGTCCATTTGGTTTATTTCTGTTAATGCTGCATTGTATAATTATGAGTTTTCTACTACTTTATTCTATTGTACTAATTTTTCAATCCTATCGGTAATTTCTTTTATTGGTGTTTATTTTTCAATCCATTTAAAACTATCGGTAAATTCTTTTAATGGT
>CAYTLX010000044.1:0-7548 GCA_964438645.1 uncultured Saprospiraceae bacterium
AATTTAATGGGACAGGGGGTATTTGGCGCAAGACGACGATTGTGGATGCGGGTGGATGGCGAGCGGATACTTTGACGGAAGATTTGGATTTGAGCTATCGCGCCCAACTAAAAGGCTGGAAGATAAAATACTATTCTGATGTGGGGGCTCCAGCCGAATTGCCCGCAGATATTTTTGGGCTAAAATCACAACAATATCGCTGGATGAAAGGGGGCGCAGAGACAGCCAAACTTTTGCTCAGACCCCTTTGGCGCTCTTCACAGCGGCTGTTAGTTAAAATTCAGGGGACGGTGCACCTGTTGACGAGTTCTATTTTTGTGGCGATAGTGGTGGCGACTATTTTTAGTGTGCCTGCGTCTTATGCAGGGTTTCAGCTTCCGCAAACGCTACCCATAGCGCCCATTTCATTTTTGGCATTGATGGGTTTATCTATTAATTATTTTGTGGCCAATCTCCAATATGCGCAGATAAAAGGCCATGGAATGGTTCGGTTTTTTAAGCTATTATTATTCTTTCCGATGTTTATGGCGTTGTCGTTGGGGATGTCATTGCACAATGCTTATGCGGTATGGAAGGGCTATTTTGGTCAGCCGTCGGAATTTGTAAGGACGCCAAAATTTGGCTTAGGCACGCAGTCTAGTCGCTTGCGCAAAAAAGCTTATTTTTCGGCCAAATTGGATAAAATCGTTGTTTTTGAAGGGTTTTTAGCCTTATTTTTTGCTTTTGGTTGGGTACATTCGATGCAGATACATCAATATGGTTTTGCCTTTTTTCATGGGATCTTGATGCTAGGGTATGGCTTGGTGTTCTTTTTTTCTGTGAAGGATGCCCTGTGAAGATAAATCTAATAAGAATCACGGCTATTTTTCCCTTTGTTTTTCTAATATTTTCCTACCTTGGCTCTTCACAGCATTATGGGCTTTTTAACTTTTAAGTTTTAGGTGCTGTAATTCTCATTTTTTTCTACCAGTATTTCGTGCTGGAAGAATAACTTTAAACAAATTTTTATGAAAAACAAAGACAGATTTAAGGGATTTGTGGCGTTGAAACCGTCCTTTTTCCGATTTGTTGCACTCGTTTTGTTACTAGGCTTTAGTGTCACGACGAATGCACAGCACACATTGAAAGGTGTGGTCACCGATCAAAACACAGGCGAACCACTATATGGGGTAAGCGTTTTGCTGAAAGGTACGGCCATTGGCACCGCTACCGATTTTGATGGTAGTTATTCGTTGACGCTTTCGGAGCCGCATGATAGCTACACATTGGTGTTTAGTTATTTGGGGTATTCACAGTTTGAGCAAACCTTAACTAGTGATGATTTAGGACAGCCATTAGACGTGGCTTTGGGAGAAGATTTTATTGGTTTGGATGAAGTCGTCGTGACGGGGACATCTGAATTGACGACCAAAAAGCAGTATGGTAATGCGATTAGTACCGTGAGCGCTGATCAAATTTCGCGCTCAGGTTCTAGTGCTATTGACAAAGCCCTTTCGGGAAAAGTAGCCGGTGCTTTGATTAGTCAAAACTCAGGAAACCCAGCGGGGGGTGTGTCCGTGACATTGCGTGGATATAGTACTGTTGTTGGTAATTCTAATCCATTATACATTGTGGATGGGGTGATTATTGATAACTCATCTTCCGAATTGATTGACCTAGGAGGATATGCTCAGAATCGTTTGGTTGATATCAATCCAGACGATATTGATCGAATTGAAATTCTCAAAGGTGCATCAGCGGCAGCGATTTATGGGTCACGTGCATCAAATGGTGTGGTGCAAATATTTACAAAGCGCGGTAAAGCTGGTAAACCAAAAATTACATTTGGGACTAGCGTGAATTGGAACAGTCTTCGTAAGGAGATTGAAGAAAATATGGAGCCCTTTAAATGGGCGCAAGCTGGAAATCCAGCGAATGATACTTTACTTCCTGCTAAGCGTTACAAAATGCAAGATTATATTTTCCATACAGGAATGGGTACCAATAATAACCTAGCTATTTCGGGCGGTACGGAAAAGACAAAATATTATGCGTCTTTAGGGTATATGAAAAATGAAGGAATTATAAGAAATTCTGATTTTCAACGGTACGGTGCAAAAATTAATTTGGATCAAAGTATTAATAGTTGGTTGAAAGCAGGAGCTAGTTTTAATTATATTTCGTCCAGAAGTAAGGAAGTACCAAATGGTGGTATTAGTGCCTTTTATGGAGCTTTGACGGGCATGAATTTTAATCACAATGCTTATAATCCTGAAGCGGATGCTTCTGGTAATTACGAAAGTCCACAAGGCTGGTTGCCAAATCCTGTGGAGGCGATTGAAACTTTTAAGTTTGGACAAGATATTGACCGTGTATTGGGGAATTTTAAACTGACCGCAACTCCAGCAAAAGGGGTGACCGTTGATTATTTAGTGGGTATTGATAGATACACACACAATGCGCGTGGATTTTTGCCTATCGGAGCTCATTCTGGTAATAAAACGGGTTTTGCGCGGTCAGCTGTAAAGACTTCGTTTTTGATTAATCATGATTTGAATTTGAAATATAGAACCAGATTGGGTGATTTAATTAAATCAACAAGTTGGTTAGGATTTTCTTTGCAAAAAGACAATACCTTTGTTTTGGCTCAGACATCTGATCATCTTTCGCCAGTGGTTAATTCAACGGGAGCTGGAGAGATTAAAACTTATGGTGAAACTCGAATAGAAAGAGTGATTGAAGGGGCTTTCTTCCAGCAATCATTTGGCTATGCAGATAAGTTGTTTTTGACTGGTGCTATCCGTATGGATGCGGCTTCTCCTTTTGGAAGCGAAGCAGGTGTCGCTATGTATCCGAAGGTGAGCTTGTCTTATGTGGTGTCAGAAGAGCCTTTTTGGAAGGAAAATTTGAATGCAATTAATACATTTAAGGTGAGAGCGTCTTATGGAGAAGCTGGAAACATGAGTGCGTTAGGTGCTTATGAGAAGTTTGATAACTATAACCCGAATCCTTATGGAGGCGTGACAGGCTTGGAGCCTAGCTCTCGGATGGGTAATGCTAATCTGTTGCCTGAGCGCCAAAAGGAATTAGAATTTGGTGTAGATGCAGGATTTTTGAATAACCGCCTAGGTTTTGAGTTTACGTACTTTGATGTAAAAATAAGTGATCTTTTACTCGAAAGAGTATTGGCTCCGAGCACGGGATTTAGTACACGTTTTGAGAATGTCGGAACAATGACCAACAAAGGGCTAGAGCTTTTGGTTCGGGGTGCTGTTGTGCAAAACAAGAATTTTAGCTGGTTGACCACCGTGAATTTTTCAAAAGTGAAGAATAATGTGGAGGGTATTGAAGGAGGTATCTTAAAGCTTCCAAAGAGTTTTGGAATTTCGGTAGCCAAAAATGGAGAAGCATTGGGTGTGATTAATGGCTATTACTATGCAAGAGAAGATGATGGTTCTATTACCATAGATGCCAACGGCTGGCCAACAAGAGCTAAGAATGCCGAAGGAGCTAATGATAGAAAAATTATAGGAGACCCCAATCCAGATTGGTCTGGTAGTTTAATTAACGAATTGAGTTATAAAGATTTTTCTTTTAGCTTTCAATTTGATGCGGTACAAGGATTTGATGTTTTTAATTTTACGGATAGAGTTAGTTCTAGACCGATATTTGGTGGAGGAAGATATGATGCTGCTGAAATTCGTGGAGAGCTTCCACGTGGCTATAACAAAGCTGCTTATAATATTTGGGAGCGTTTTATAGAAGATGGTTCTTTTGTAAAATTAAGAGAATTATCACTGGGTTATTCTTTTGCCCCTAAGACAGCATCAATAAGTCGTGTCAAAGTGTATTTGACTGGAAGAAATTTAATTTCTTTTGATAATTATTCTGGATGGGATCCTGAAGTAAGTACATCTGGTCAGACCAATGGTGTTCGTGGATTCGATTTTAACGAAGTGCCTATTCCGAAGACCATTCAGATTGGGCTAAAGATGGATCTTTAATTTTGTAACTGTTTAGCTACCCGCAAATTTTTGCCATAAAATGCCTTTTTGCGCCTGTTTTTACTATTTTTTTATCACGTAGCGGTGCTACGCTTCAAAAAAAATAGCTTCAACATACACAAAAATGCCTATTTTCTGTCTAAAAATAGGGGCTCCTAAATAGTTACTATTTCTTTCAAACTGAAAATTTAAAAATATGAAAATCATAAAAATATTCCTTTTTCTAACTGTGCTGGCTTCTTTTGGTGCCTGCAAGCTGGATTTAGCCAATCCGAATGCAGCTACAGAAGCGGATGTCTTGACCACTAAGGATGGTTTGTTGGCCTTGGCCAAAGGCGTTGAACACAGATTTGCTACTTCTACATTGGGGGTTAGTATTTTGACTCCTGCTGTTTCCGCAAGGGAAGTCGCAGCGACTACTACTTTTTCTTCTTTGGAAGAACTAGAAGATGGTGGTAAGCAATTGTCTGGAGAAAATGAAAGAGTCTCCCGCCTATTTGCTCGAACCATGCGTACGAAAGGTATGGCTGAGACATTGTTGGATAATATTGATAATGTGACCATGCTTGCTGGAACAACCTCTGCCTTAAAAGCTCATGCTACTTTGTATCGGGCGATGTGTATCGGGATTTTGGCTTATAACTGGGAGCAAGTGCCTTTGAAAAATTCTAAAAATAATAACGCAGTTTTTGTGGATAGAATGACGGCGCTTCGTGACGCTATTGCACAAATGGAGTCTGCTTTAAGTGGTATTCAGACCACGCCACCTAGTTCTGAGTTCAACAAGACACTTGATGGTGTGGATTTAGAGAATACTCTAAAAATGTATATCGCAAGATTTGCTTTGATTGTTGGAGATAATGATAAGGCTATATCTATGGCTGACGGGGTTGATATGAGTGCTGCTCCGCATTACTATTTCTTTGATTCTCAAAATCAAAATCCAGTGTTTTCTACCGTGTTTGAAGGGACTCCACAATACGCTCCAAGATTAAACTTTGGCTTGCCTACTAGCTTGGTGCCAGACGCTGGAGATATGCGTGTAGGTTTTTATTTAGGGGGAGTTGATAAGCTTGGAAACCATTACCATGTGGATAGCTTAGTTGCTTCTTTTTTCAATGCAGGAGACGCAGGGATTCCCATTATTTATCCTTCTGAAGCCAATCTAATTAAGGCGGAAGCTTACGCAAATAAGGATGATTTTGTCAATGCAGAGAAGTTCTTAAATCTCGTCAGAAATAAAGATGCTGCTTCTGATGTCTTAGGTCTTGGAGCGGGACTAGGAGATACCTTTTCCGCAAATAATGACAAGCAAACCCTTTTGAATGAGATTTATAAAAATCGTCGGATTGAGCTCTACTTGACGGGCTTGGGATTGGAAGATAGTCGTCGGTTAGGACGCCCAGAGCCACCAGTGAGCAATACTATTGATTACAGCACGGAGAGAAATAGAAATTTCTATCCGTATCCAGCTGATGAACGCTTGAATAATTCAAATACGCCTACGGATCCTACTATTTAGTATTGTCCGTTAGATATATTTTGTGATAAACTCCTGAGCATCTTTGCTCAGGAGTTTTTATTTTGCGCCATGACAAAAAAAAATACATTTGGTCTGTTTCTTTTGAGTGTCCTTGTGGGGTGGATGGCTTGGTTTGTGCCAAGGGAGCAATTTTTATTATTGATAGGGCTTTATGGGTTGGCTTTCGGAATATACCTTTGGTTGGTTCAGCGAGACTTGTCTGAGAATGTGGTGTTTGGGGTGGGGGTATTCTTACGGCTGATGGTGCTTTTTTCGCTTCCGCAATTGTCTAATGATGTGTATCGTTTTATTTGGGATGGTCGATTGTTGGTGGCCGGGCAAGATCCTTTTGCGCTGCGACCGAGCGAATGGATGGCTATGTCTAATCCACCCGTTGGGATTAATCAAGAGCTGCATGATTTAATTTATGCAGATAATTATACGGTTTATCCACCCATCCACCAAGCTGTTTTTTGGTTGTCAGTCAAGTTGTCTTCGAGTATTTTGGGTGCAGTGTGGGTGCTAAAATCTATTTTGGTTTTGGGGGAGATTGCGATGCTATGGTTTTTGCGAAAGGCTAAGGTCTTCGGTCGCCTTTTTGTTTTTTACGCATTGAATCCTTTGGTTATTTTGGAGATAGCGGGCAATGGTCATTTTGAAGGGCTGATGGTTTTATTTTTAATTTTAGGTATTTATGGCTTGCGTAAAAAGGATGGTCGAATGGCAGGGGTGGGATTAGGTTTGGCGATTGCCACCAAGCTACTTCCTTTGATGCTATTACCTTTGATTGGCGCCTATTTTTTTCGGAATGTTGAGGCGAACGCTCGTTCGCCTTTACAGCAGGGGCGGCAACTACTGGGCTGGATGCTTGGGATTAATATTTTGCTATGGCTGCCGTTTTTTTGGATGGGCTCTTTGAATCATTTAATGGATAGCATTTGGTTGTATTTTGAGTCTTTTGAATTTAATGCGAGTGTCTTTTATTTGTTGAAGTGGCTTGCGCCAAATAATTGGCGTATTGGATTGATAACCAATGCTTTAACGGTGGGGTTGATTGTGTGGTTGACTTGGCGGCAAAGGGCGATGGATTGGCATCAATTATTAGGTAATATGGCTTTGGTATGGGGCGTTTATTTGCTCAATTCGGCGATAGTTCATCCTTGGTATGTGCTCCCTGTTTTTGTGTTGAGTGTGCTATCTAGGCGGTGGGTAGGGGTTGTTTGGACGGGGTTGATTTATTTGAGTTATAGTCATTATTGGGGAGGAGAGATGTGCGAGCATTATGGGATTATTGTACTGGAATATGTCTTGCTTTGGGTGGTGTTCTGTGTGCTTGTGCTGATGGCAAGGGCAGGAACACGGATTGTACGAAACTAACCCAACGTATAACCCACACCTTTACTCGTCAGGATTACCTGCTTGCCTACTTTTTTACGCAAGTTGAGGATATGGACATCAAGTGTTCGATCCCCAATAATGACTTCATGGCCCCAGATGGCTGTGTGTATTTCCTGGCGGGAAAATACTTTGTTCTTGTTGGACAGGAAAAGTAGGAGTAGATTGAATTCTATTTTAGTTAGTTCGACCAAGTGCCCATTTTTCTTAACCAATCTTTTTTGTGGAAACACTTCTAGGTCATAAAGAGAAATGATTTTCTTTTGGGAAGATGCTAATTGCTTTCTTCTAAGCAAGGCTTCTACTTTGGCGACAAATACCAGCGGCTTAATGCTTTTATGGATGAAGTCATCCGCTCCAGCTTGAAAGCCGGCTATTTTGCTGAAATCATCATCTTTGGCCGTGAGAAAGGCGATGATGGATTGATCGAATATAGGATTTGCTCTGAATTTTTGACAGGCTTGGAGCCCATTCATCTCAGGCATCATCCAATCCAAAACAATTATATCAGGCAAAAATAATACACCCGCAGCTAGGGCTTTGTGCCCATTAGTCGCCGTCTGCACTTCAAATCCTTTTTTTACAAGATTGTACGATAAAAAGTCTAAGACCGATAAGTCGTCATCCACCAATAGAATCTTGTGTTTG
>CAYTLX010000044.1:7648-9755 GCA_964438645.1 uncultured Saprospiraceae bacterium
CTTAGAACAATGCCCGTGCCTGCATACTACCTGTATGTACTAATTTGCTGTTCTCGCCAGTTTGTCGGCCATTATATAAAAGGCTGATAATCACTGATTTAGTGAGTTGTTTGTCGAGTGTTAGGCTCCACAGTAGGTTTTGGCCTGGACGTAAGCCTTCTAGCATGGTGAAGCCCACCGAAGAGCCTGGTGTGCCATTAAAATCAATTTTTACGATGGATAAATCGGCACGTAAACGGATAGGGCGTTGGGTGCTCAATTTTTTTTGTTTGCCCGTCAATGTAAAAGCCCATTTTAGCTCTTGACTGGTTAGTTGCTCTAGATTTCCTGTGGTGTTTTGCTTTTCTTTATAAGTGTAGCTGATGATGTTTCTTAGGCGTCGTTGGTGGATATGGGTGAAGGCTATTTCGCCTTTTTTATTTTTAATATTAAAATTTCTTTGCTCAAATAATTCTGCTCTTTGTTGGCGACTTCCTTTTTCGGCTTTGAGCTCAAAGTTGATGGAACGATTGATGCGATATCGTAATTTAGAAAAATATAATTCTAAGCTTCTTGACTCTCCACCAGAAGTAAGAAGGGATTTGTTTTGGTTGGACTTTTGACCTAGTTGGTATTCAAACTTCGGGTCGCCTTTGTTCCAAAAAATAGTATTAATCATAGATGACTCAGTGGTGACCAAGGCGGAGTCATTCACTTGGATAAAAGGATTCCAAGCTTCGATGTTGGGTAGTGCTTTTAGGCGGCGATAAAGGCGCAGCGAGTTGATGGTGGAGATTTTACCCAATTGTTTTAGGAATCCTTTCTTTTTTGTAAGGAGTCTTTTAGGGTTTAGACGGATGGACTGGTTGAAGCGGATATTATTGGTAGGGACAAATTCATTGGTGACAATGGAGACCCGTAAAAAATCAGCTTGGTCGGCAAAAGGGGCTATTTCAAATTCATCGAGCTGCGGGATACTGTCCTGATTTCGGTCAATCCAAGTATAACTGCCTTGGCCCGGATCCACTTTAAGATAATTGTATTCTAGTTTGGGGGCTTGGCCAGAGCCGAGTTCATACGTGGTGGTGGAAGAAAGAATGCCCTTTGGTAGCTTGAAAAAGTAATCTAATTTTCCTAGCCAAGTATTTTGTGGTTTTTGGTGGGTCAATAATTTTTGGGTGATATCTAGTTGTCTTCTGGTAAATTGCCAGTTCAATCGAGATAGCTTAGAAGCCGCCCATTTTCCTTTCCAGGCAATGTCTAGGGCTTCGGTGCTTTGTAAAAATTTATCGTATAAAATGGGGCTGACCGTGAAGGCAGGTGCAAAGTCTTTTCGTTGCGAAATAAAAAATCCTGAAGCAAATTTTTTGCTAGTTGGAAAGTCAATGTAAAGCTTGTAAAAATCGAAGTGCTTGCTTTGTAAAGAGAGCGTATCTTGTTGAATGTTAGCTACTTGTGTAAATCTTTGGTTGTCTTCTTGTTCATATACAACGCCGATTCTTCCCGGTTCATTTCCCAGCTTGCGCAAAAATATTACCGATAAATCCGACTTGGGTCTAAAGAAGGAAGTCCGCTCCAAACTAGAAGAAGAAGTTAGATAGCTTGCGTTAGAAATCCAACGAATACGACCTTTGTTTAATTGAAAGGCAAGCCCATGTTTTTTGCCGTCATAGTTGCTTTCCTGTGTGTATCCAGAAAAATAATATTGGATATTTCCGATGTTGGGTATGATGAGTTTTGTAGAAAAACTGGGTAGTAGTTCATTGGTTTTTGAGAGCTCATTATTAATATTCCAATCTCGGGCAAATTCTGTTTTTCGAAAGGGATTGAATGCCCGATATTTTGATTCTACCCATTCGTAAGTTAATTTAGTTTCTAAGCGGGCGCGCTTTTTTTCTTTTCCGAAAGGTAAGGTGTGGGAGAGATTTACTTTTCCCGAAAGGCCCAAATCATTTTTTTTGTCTAAATCCGAAAAGCGATTCACATCTTTTCTGGAAAGACTTAATTCCGAATTAAAAATTAAATTTTTCCGAATTTTTGCTTCTGTGCCTATGGCGAAAACTTGGTGTTGTTCGGGGGCTAAGAGCGGCACGATGGGCTCGTAACTTCCCTGCGGAATGCCATTGAT
>CAYTLX010000045.1:0-9490 GCA_964438645.1 uncultured Saprospiraceae bacterium
GGTTCTTTTTTCCATTGGCTTTTGTCGGTTTTGGTGTTTTGGGGGCTTTATTTCCTTTTCACACGTGGTCACCCGATGGTCATGCGTCCGCACCGACGGCTGTGTCTATGTTGCACGCAGGCGTTTTGATGAAACTCGGAACTTATGGAGCGTTTAGGGTCGCGATGTATTTGATGCCCCAAGCAGCAAATGAATATTCCACATTTTTTATGGGCCTTGCGGCAATAGGGGTGATTTATGGTGCCTTTGGAGCCATACGACAGACCGATTTGAAGTACATCAATGCTTATTCTTCGGTGAGTCACTTGGGCTTAATTTTCTTTGGGATGATGGCATTGAACAAAACGGCTTATACTGGGGCGGTACTTCAGATGATTTCTCACGGTTTGATGACGGCAGTTTTCTTTGCTTTGATAGGTATGTTATATGGTCGAACGCATACTCGTGATGTTAGAAAAATGGGTGGTTTACTCAAGATATTGCCATTTATAGCGGTGGTTTATGTCATTATAGGGATGGCATCTTTGGGGCTGCCAGGATTAAGTGGTTTCGTTGCCGAAATGAATATTTTTGTAGGAGCTTTCCAGAATCCTGATTTCATACACCGCGCATTTTCTATTTTGGCGGTATCAGCGATAGTGGTGACTGCGGTATATATATTGAGAGTGGTCGGGATGATGTTGATGGGACCTGTAAAAAATGATGAGTTTTATAAATTGCCCAAAGCTGTGTGGTATGAAAGAGTAGGGGCTTTGCTGGTGTTATTACCCGTGATTGCGATTGGGCTTGCCCCCATGTGGTTGACGACATTGATACAGGATAGTCTTGGGAACATCGTGGAGCACTTAGCCGCATACGGTCATTAATTGAAAGAAAGAAACGAAACGAAATGAATAATTATCTACTCATGCGGGACGAATTTGTCCTACTCGGAATCATCTTATTACTGCTGGTCGCAGAGATACTATTGATTGGAAAAAATAGAAAAGCAGTTGTAGGGATTGCTACGGGATTGTTTATTGTCCATACGGTGATTGGTTTTTTACCATTGGCGGAAGGGACAATGTTTGGCGGAAGCTTCCGAACCAATCATCTCCTACACAATATGAAAAACATCATGAATGTAGGCGTAGTCATATTGTTATTGCAGACATGGACTTGGGCTCGTGAAGAGTGGAGTCACAAAGGCAGGGTGACGGAGTTTTACTTCTTAATATTTTCGACACTTCTGGGGATGTATTATATGGTGTCTAGTGGTGATTTTTTGATGTTCTTTTTGGGCTTGGAACTTGCGTCATTACCCATCGCAGGATTGGTGGCTTATGATTTGATGAAAATGCGTTCTGCCGAAGCGGGTGCAAAATTTATATTGATGGCTGGCGTCTCTTCGGCGGTTAGCTTATTTGGGATATCGATGATTTATGGTATTTCAGGTTCTTTGTATTTTTCAGAAATAGCACAAAATTTTCATTTAAGCGGTTTAGGGGCATTGGGTTTATTGTTTTTTATGTCTGGCTTAGCCTTTAAGATTTCGTTGGTACCGTTTCACTTTTGGACACCAGATGTGTATGAAGGAGCGCCTGTTCCTGTTACTTCATATTTATCGGTTATTTCGAAGGCGGCAGCTGTATTTGCTTTGGGGATAGTATTGTTTTTAATCGGTCGAGAATTTGTAAGTGTTTGGAAACCAGCGATTTATTGGATGGCAGTCATGACCATGACGGTCGGTAATTTATTCGCCTTACGGCAAAAAAACATGAAACGTTTTTTGGCGTTTTCATCTGTTGCGCAAGCGGGATTTATATTATTAGGTATCTTGTCTTATGACCAAATAGGCATGACATCCGTCGTGTATTTCTCAGCGATTTATATCTTTTCCAATTTAGCGACATTTGGTGTTGTACAAGTGATTAGCTTAAAAACAGGAAAAGAACACATGGATGATTATAATGGATTATATCGAACCAATCCGAAGTTGGCATTAGTGATGTTATTAGGACTTTTTTCCCTTGCGGGAATACCACCAGTTGCAGGTTTCTTTGGTAAATTTTTTCTTTTTATGGCCGCAGCGGCGCATGGATATTATTGGCTAGTCATTATAGGGGTGGTAAATGTTACGATATCTTTGTACTATTACTTATTGGTCGTTCGTGCGATGTTTTTGCGCAAGTCGGATACACCCATAGCGCCCTTTCAGGCGGAGCTTCCCGTAAAGATTGGATTGGCTTTGGCGGTGGTGGGCATTTTGGTTTTGGGCTTGTATAGTCCATTTTACGACTACATTCTTCATTTAACTACAAACATTTAATCATGGCCTTTTCAGGAAAGCATGTCTTCGGGAAACTGAATAAAACAGATGAAAATATCGTATCTTTTGTAGAAAAGAAGATACCTAAAGAAAGAATGGAATTTTTAAAGACTTTGTTAGAACACAACGGTTTTGAAGTCATCGTACAAGAGCTTCCACCCAAAAAAGAAGAAGATCCAACCTTGTATAATGTCGCTGTAACTGATTTGGTCTTCAACCCAACTACTTATGTTTATCAAAGACGATTGTTGACTTTGGATGGAAGAAAAGTGACGCCTGCCTATTGGAATCAACAGACGGATGATACGAATCCACAGTATTATGAATTATAGCGGGGGGAGTCGGAATATATTGGGGGTTTCGTCGTCTCAAGCGGGTTTTTGAAATAATTTTCAAATAAAATTCCACGACAACGACGAAGAACCATCATTATACCTGATTCCGCAAAATCGTTTTGCCATTAAACAGTTGTACCGAAACAGGCGCTAAAAGGACATTTTATGGCAAAAATTAGCGGGTACCTAAATAGTTACTAATTTTTAAGCTGCTCTTCTTTAGCTTTAATTTGTTGTTCTAGCGCATCAAGTCTAGCTTGGGCGGCTTTTTCTTTATCATAGAGTAATTTGATCGACTCTGCGGTTTCTTTTTTGACTGCATTGATTTGTTCTTTAGCGTTTTCTTTTGCTTTATACACTTCGTCAGTAGCATCTTTTTGAGCGGCTAAAATTTCATTTAGGGACGTCTTTCTCGCATCGGCAGCTTCTTGGTTATATTTTTGAATTTTGGCAGCAGCGGCGGCTTGCGCTGTTTCTATTTCTAGATTTTTTTGGTCATTTACTTTTTTAATTTCTTCTAAAGCGGCCTTTTTTTCGGCAAGAAGCTGATCATTAAGCTTTTGATTCTCGGCTTGAGATTCAGATTTTAGCTGTTTGATGGCACTTTGGGTTTGTTGGTTAATGACGTCTAGCTCATTCATTGCATTTTCTTGGGCTTCCACAATAGACTCCGAAGCTTTTAGTTTTTCTTCTTGAGTCTTAGCATTGAGTTGATCCTGCAATGTTTGAAATTCTAATTTTAGCTCTTTCTTTCTTTTGGAGTTTTCTTTTTCTAGCAACTGAATTTCTTTGGCGGATTTTTCACGGGCAGTTGCGACATCCTGTGCGGCTAATTGTTTTGCTGTAGCTAATTCCTTTTTTAATTTAGCGATTTCGGCATGCACCTTTTTTTGTTCTTCGGCTACTTTTTCAGCAGATTTTCGTCGTGCTAGGGCGACATCTTCCGCAAGCTTTTGTTCCGTTTCTGCATCTTTTTGCTTGATTGCAGCGATTTTAGTGGCAGTTTGTTGTTCGGTTTCAGCGATTAAGTCACTAGCTTTTTTCTTACTTTCGATAACATCTTTCGCTGTAAGTGTTTTTTCTTTGGCCTTTTTCGCTTTAATGCTAGCGATTTCTTTGGCGGACTGTTCTTTGATTTCTTTTACTTTAGCAAGGGCTTTTTCTTTTGCTTCTTTTACGTCGTTGGCATATTTAGATTTGGCGTCGGTAATGGCAGAATTGTAACTAGAAACGGTTTCTTTTTCTTGATTTTGAGCTAAAGAAATGGCATTATCTGCATTTTTCTTGGCGTCCATGACCATTTTTGCGGAAGCTGCTTTTACGGAGTCCAGTTTTACTTGAGCCAGCTTAATGGCTTTGATGGTCTCTTCATTTATTTCTTTTATTTTGGTTTGCGCCTTTTGCTTAGAATCAAGGACAGACTGGGTCAAGCTTTGGCGCTCTTTATCACTTTTTTCTTTAGAAGTTTTGATTTGTTGAGCGAGTTCAGCTTTTATTTTTTCAAGAGAGCGCTTCGCTTCGGTCTTGGAGACCACTACTTCATCAGCGATTTTTAGCTTTTCTGCTTCTGCTTTTGCTTTTTCATCCGCTACGCTTTGATGAATTTTATTGATTTCTTGGGATGCTAGATTGCGAGCTTCAGCGACCTTTTTGGCAGAGAGTTTACGTTCTTGGGCTGCTTTTTCATTCAAGTTAGCAATTTCTTCGGCATTTTTTCTGGAAACAGCTGCTTTTACTTCTGCGGCTTTACGTTTGGCTTCCGCAACTTCGATAGCAATTTTTTGCTTTTCGATAGCTGCTTTTTCTCTTATTTTCGATATTTTGTTGGCTTCAGCTTCTTCAATGGCAAGAATGGCTTCAGTCGCATTGTTTTTGGCGGAGACCACCTGTGTAGCGGTCGCTTGCTTTTCGTTTTTGGCTTTTTCTCTAGCTGTTTGAATATTAGCTGCGGTCTCCGAACGAATTTTATCAAGTTCTAGATTGGCGGTAGCTTTAGCGGAAGCGACTTCATCGGCATATTGTGTTTTAGCTGATTTTAGGCTTTGATTAATTTTTGCGATTTCAGCCGTAGCTTTTTTTCTGATTTCTGCGACTTCTTGAGCGGTTTCGAGCTTGATTTTATTAATCTCTTCGGCGGCCTTTTGTCTAGCTTCAATGATATCGGCTGTTATTTTATCGGTTTCTGTTTTTGCTTTGCTTCTAGCATCTGCCACGACCGTGGCAATTTCTTCTTTGGTTTTTCTGATTTGAATGTCCGCTTTTTTTCTCGCTTCTAAGACTTCGTCAGCGATACTTTGTTTTTTCTTATTGGCTTTTTGGATTTCCAGAGCGACTTCATCTTGAAGTTCTGATTTACGCTTTGCGGCTTTTTGCTCTTCTTCTCTTATTTCTTTATTTAGTCTTGTTTTGGTAGAGGAAAGTTTGTTATGCAAATTCTTAATTTCCTTAGAATTGGATGGAGAATTAACTTGTGATTTTGAAGGGGATACACCGCTAGAAGAGCTTGGTTTGTTTGATTTTGTAGGCACAATAGCCACCGAAGTTTGGGCTTTAGTGACATCAATATTCTGAAGCATACAAGTCATTAGACTTCTAAATTCCTTTTGTTTGGCTCCTTTGACGGTATATTTAACGATTCTATTTTTTTCGGTGTTTTTAAAGTAAAGAGCGGTTATATTTTTTTGCGCAAGCCACTTTAATGTCTCTAAGTCAATTTGGAGAAAATTTTGAATAATCGAAGAGCTTTTCTTTAACTTCTTGGAGGGTTTAAAGAAGACAAATGACTTGCGAATCATATTCGCATCCATAAAGATGATTTCATCATTGGCATTTAGGTTCTGCCCGCCGATAGAGCGTACTTCAATCATTATTCCTTTTTCGCTAGTCTGTCCACCAAGCTGATAGGTATAATCACTCCGTACGACCATGGTCATAGGTTTAGTAATTAATTGATGGATACCGCTAACCGTGCGATTGACTAGAAAGTTGCTTTCGCAATTTTGTGCGATTAGCGGAGAAAACGAAAAGACAAATATTGTCAAAATGAATGGTAAAAGTCGAGAATATCTCATGTGTTTGTTTTTGTACGGTAGCCTAAATTTACGGAAAAATTACGAATCCATCAATAATATTGACTCATTTTCGTCTTTTCATGATGCTTTGTTGGTAGAAAATTAGGCTTCTTCTGCTTTTTGCGGGACAAAGGTAACATAATATTAACGATTGTTTATATGCGTTTGTTAGGTTTGACGCGGATTTATATTTATTGGGCGGTTCAAAGTCCTTCGGCATTGATGCCGCATGTACTATAACAGGCTGAACAAAAACAAATAATTTGCACACCAGCTTTTGGTATTTTGTGGCTAAACGACTAGAAAATAAATAATAAAACGATTAATACTTGCAACTATGATAGTAATACTATTATCTTTGCAAGTGTTGATAGTTATTGCGAAACAACTTTAATAAAATGAAAGGATTAAAAGTGCATATTGATGTCGATCCAGCCTTATACGTCAAAGACCCCGATTCATCTGAATTGGGTCAGGCCATTATCGCTAGGAGTATTGAATTAATTGCAGAAATAGGATTTGAGTCATTTACCTTCAAAAAGTTAGGGGTGTTGATTCATTCCCCAGAAAGTTCGATTTATAGATACTTTAAGAGCAAGCACATGCTATTGGTTTATTTGACTAGCTGGTATTGGACTTGGACAGAGTATCGTTTAGTTTTTGCTACGACAAATGTGACATCTTCTGTAGAGTGTTTGGTGAAATCTATTGATATTTTGACACAGCCCGTTTTGATTGATCAAGCCTTTTCGTATGTCAATGAAATATTATTGAGCGAAATTATCTTTTCAGAATCTATCAAGGCATATCACACTAAAAATGTGGATAAGGAGAATGAAAATGGGTGCTTTATGGCCTATAAAAAGGTGGTTGAAAGGGTCAGTAAAATAGTCTTGGAGATTAAGCCTGATTATCCTTATCCACACATGTTGGTCTCTACGGTCATCGAAGGAGCTCATCAACAAAAGTTTTTTACAGAGCATTTACCGGCCTTGACGGATAAGGTTACCGATAAAAATGCAATCACTAATTTTTACACTGAACTTGTCTTAAATAGCATAAACAAATGAATAAATTTTTTGATTTTCGTCACCTAAAAGGGGATATTTTAGGGGGCATTACGGCGGGTATCGTGGCGATGCCTTTAGCTCTTGCCTTTGGGGTGAGTTCGGGTTTAGGGCCCAGTGCAGGATTATATGGTTCCATATTTATCGGTTTCTTTGCATCCTTATTTGGGGGCACGAATACACAGATTTCGGGACCAACCGCCCCGATGACTGCTGTATCTATGGTGGTAATTGCAGGCATTATAGCGACTTTTGAAGGGGATGTGACCCAAGCTTTACCGACCATTTTGATGGTTTTTCTATTGGCCGGCTTGATGCAAGTGGGACTTGGAGTGATTGGCTTGGGCAAATACATAAAATACATACCTTATCCTGTAGTTTCGGGGTTTATGACTGCCATTGGTGTGATTATCTTGGTGACCCAAATACTTCCGTCGGTGGGATATTATCCCAAGGAAGATGTAGCTTATGTCGAGCAATTTAAGCCGCAGGCGGAAGAAGTTATTCTGAATAATATACTGAAAGATGAAATGTCTGATGGGATATTAGTTTTGGAAGACTTTGCAGAAACCATAAACAGAGCGAAAAGTACCACGCCAAGTCAAATACAAAAAGAATCCAAAACTTTAGCAGGTAAAAATGCTTCGGGAGTAATTGGAGCCTTAAAAGTGTTACCTAGAGCTTTGCAGCAAATCAATTGGTTGGAGCTATTATTGGCTTTAGGAACCATTTTTATTATATTTGGATTTAAGCGAATCACGACAAAAATACCAAGCACATTGGTCGCTTTGCTTGTTGTGTCAGGTATCGCCATCGGTTTTGACTTGGGATACCGTCCTATTGAAGAAATACCTAGTGGTTGGCCATTTCCGCATCTGGAAATGTTTTCCAATTTTAGTCTAAATGGTCTCACGCCGTTCATTTTTACGGCATTGACCTTGGCGTTGTTGGGATCGATAGACTCCTTGTTGACCTCTGTCGTAGCCGATAATATGACCAAGACTAAACATCAACCAAACAAAGAGCTTATAGGGCAAGGTATCGGTAACACCATCAGTGCACTCTTTGGCGGGCTGCCAGGAGCAGGCGCTACTATCCGAACGGTCGTAAATATCAATGCAGGGGGCAAGACAAAGCTATCAGGCATGGTCGCAGGTGTATTTTTGCTGTTTATTTTATTGGTATTAGGGCCTGTCGCTTCTAAGATTCCTGCAGCGGTATTAGCGGGGATATTAATTACCGTCGGAATTGGTGTCATGGACTATAAAGGTCTAAAGGCGATTCCATATATGCCTAAGCCTGAAGTAGCCATTATGATTCTTGTGTTAGTCCTATCTTCCGTTTGGAACTTAGTGTATGCCGTCGGTATTGGATTAGTGATTGCGTCATTAATGTTTATGAAAAAAATGGGTGATTTGACTGCCGAACGTTCGGATATTAAATCCTTGGCTAAGGAAAAAGCTTGGGCGGATGAAGCTGATTTTCCAAGGAACTTGAAAGAAGAAGTCTTTATAAAGCATATCAAAGGGCCATTGTTCTTTGGCTCTACTAGTGAATTTCAACAGCTCTCTAACCAAATCCCTGATACCGCCACGACCATTATCATTCGGATGGGGCGGATGCAATATATCGATCAGTCTGGATTATATGCGATGGAAGATGTTTTGGTGGATTTGGTGAGCAAGGGTAAGACGGTTTTGATGGTCAATATCATCAAGCAACCTAGATATATGCTTGAGCGGATTGACATTATTCCAGACCTTATTCCTGAAGAATATATATTTGATGATTTTGATGAGTGTATGACTTGGGTTAAGGCGAATGTCACGGATCAAAGCTTCAATAGGACAGAATCCTAATAAGGGAGACCTTTTAACCACCCCATTTTTCCATGTTAAAAATTTGAAATATGCACACACAGACAAAAATTACTCAGGACAAATTGACGCCTGCAGATGCCCACAAAATCTTAGTAGATGGCAACCATAGGTTTGTCCAAAATCTTAAAGCGCAACGAAATCTTAAGGATCAAGTGCTCCAAACCAGTGACGGACAATTTCCTTTTGCTGTTATTCTGAGTTGTATTGACTCTCGAGTGCCTGCGGAGTTGGTGTTTGATCAAGGTATTGGAGATGTTTTTAGTGTCAGAGTAGCAGGAAATATCATCAATGAAGATGTTTTAGGCTCTATGGAATATGCCTGCAAAGTTGCGGGCTCAAAGATTGTGGTTGTCATGGGGCATACAAAATGTGGGGCGGTGACGGCCGCTTGTAAGCATGTAGAAATGGGAAATATTACTAATTTATTACAAAAGATTAAGCCAGCAGTCATGTCTATCAATGACACTGAACGTACATTTACCGATGATGAAATAGAGAAAGTTTCTTCCTTAAATGTCCAGATGTCTATCAATCGCATAAGAGCAGAAAGCGCTATCCTTAGTGAGATGGAAAAAAATGGAGACATTGAGATTGTGGGATCTGTTTATGATGTTTCTACGGGGTTGGTTCGTTTTTTTGATTAGGGGGGCTGGCTCCCTACGGTCGCTTTTGGTCTTTAGTGCGCTCCTGCGTCGCTGTTGGTCTTTGGGACGGGCTACGCCCTTTGGTGCTTCCGCAGCGACTTGCATCTATGACGTACACTTTTGGTCTTTGGTGCGCTCCTGCGTCGCTGTTGGTCTTTGGGACGGGCTACGCCCTTTGGTGCTTC
>CAYTLX010000045.1:9590-9719 GCA_964438645.1 uncultured Saprospiraceae bacterium
CGCAGCGGCTTGCATCAATGACGTACACTTTTGGATCTTCGTCGTTTGTAGTGGATTTTTTGAAAAATATATCTAGTTTGGCTAAAACGGCTCGAAAGAGCCTATTGAACGCCGAAGGCACTTTGAACG
>CAYTLX010000046.1:0-9550 GCA_964438645.1 uncultured Saprospiraceae bacterium
TAAAACTATCGGTAATTTCTTTTAATGGTGTTAATTTTTCAATCCATTTAAAACTATCGGTAAATTCTTTTAATGGTGTAAATAAATCGGGGTGTAATTTGTAAAATCTCACCTCATCTTTTGTAAATCTTCTTGTTGTAATGGTTTCTATATCTAGGTCTTTGTTATATCCTTTTGTTCCCTTCGGGAAACCTAAAAGGTCTTTAATATTTCCACTCCAAACACGTGGGGCAACTTCCCAAGTATTATCCTTTTCGTTGTATTTCATGCCTTTAGTTTTTTCATTGTTGCAAAAGTTTTAGGGTTGAAAAAAGCGTTTTGGCTAAGTTTTACGGCTCGATGCTCGGCACTTATTTTGATGTATTTTAAAAAAGTAGTTTCTTTTTTATGCCCACTAATTGCCATTATGTCAATTCTTGGCATACCTGCCAAATAGGCATTTGTACAAAATGAGCGTCTAGCCGTGTGAGTTTGTATAAAGCTATATTTGGGCTTTTTGATTATGGTTTGTTTACCGCCAATAGTTATTTTTTTGGTTGTTTTACTGTCTATTCCTGCAAGTTTACCAATTTTCTTTATACCTGTATTTATAGCTTGGGGGGTCTTTTTAGGGGGTGGGTGTCCGTTGTATTTTTCAAATATACCCTTTACTATTGGATGCAATGGAATGGCAACTAATTTGCTTGTTTTTTGCGCTTTAATGGATATTATTTGGACGTCTCCAATAGTATGTATATTGCTGATATTTAACGTTGTATAGTCTGAAACACGCAAACCAGTATAGGCACCTACTAAAAATAAATCCCTTATAATGTCTAAATTTCTATCTTTTAGACCTAAATTATAGATGCGTAATAGTTCCTTTTCATTCAAATATATTGCGTCTGAATCTTCTTTAAGCGTGGCAAATTCTCGCTTTTTGAAGGCTTCATTTACGGGATAGCCTTCTTGTAGCGCATGGCTCAAAAATGTTTTTAGGTTCTTGATTAGCTTTCCTATGTAGTTGTAGGATAGTTCCCGACTTTCGCAAAACTCAATAAAATCATAGTAAAAACTTATTGTCATACTTGAAAAAGATAATCTATATTTTTGGCTATGGAAGTCTTTTAAAATGTTAAAGGTAGTTTGATAACCTTTGATAGTGTTTTTACTAACTGGGCGTTTAGTGTGAGTATTTAGACGATTTGGGGCATTGTAAATAAAACTTTCGATAAAATCAAAAAGGGTTTTTTGTTCTATGGTTTTGGTGTCCATGAAGTCATCAAACAAATCTTTAATATCCTGTTTGGTTGGTCGCTTTGCTTTTAGTCTGTATTTTATTAGTTCCTTATGGAAGTAGGCTTCTAGGTTTGATAAATATTGGTTTTTGTATTCTCGGTTGGGAATGTTAGCCTTTTGCTTTAGTCTGCTTTTTTCTTTGCTCCAGTTGTTGGGCTTTGCCTTTATTCCTGTCGATGCTGAAAACTCAAAGTTTCGACCTTGGACATATCTAAAAAAAATAGTAGTTGGCTTGGTTTGGCTTTTTAAAGCCTTGCCACTATTGAGCCTAAAGGATATTTTATATTTGAATGCTCCCATACTTCAAGATTTAGGAACAAAGATACATACAAATTAATATAGTAGCCAACAAAATAGCCAACTTTTACTTTATTAAAACAAATTGATTTATATTTGGTTTTATCCTTAAATCAATAAGCACCAATAATAATGCCCATATTTGAAACAATATGGGCATATTAAATACAGGTTTTCAAGTACTGGCGGGGCTACCAGTACAATGGGCTTTAGCCCGTTGTATCCAGTGCGCCAGTGCAACGGGCTAAAGCCCGTTGTACATCACTTCCGAAACCCCATAGACTTCTTCTGAAAGATATCGCCGTCATTATTTAGGGCAAAAGACTCCACATCAACTAATAACAGCTTATTTACAGCGGCAGCCTTGCGTTTTGCAACAGGCAAATTAGAGAGCCTAATATTTTGCATTTTGATGGCTTCTGTGACGACATTTCTGACGGTCCGTGCATTACCAAAATATTTATCCCTTCTTTCATGGATGTATTGGAAATACTTGTTCAGATACTCTTTTGCTTTTGGTGTGACCTTGACCTTTTCTTCATCAAACATATCCATGGCAATCTCTAGCAACATGACTGGTTCGTAATCATCAAATTTTAGAATTTTGTCAAATCGAGAAGCTAAACCTGGATTCGCTTTCAAAAAAGTCTCCATGTTTTCGGGGTAACCCGTTGCAAAAATATAGAATTCACCCCGATGATCTTCCATTCGCTTTAGTATCGTCTGAATGGCTTCATCACCAAAATCTCCAGATGTTTTGCCAATATTAGATGTCAAAGCATAGGCTTCATCAATAAATAAGACACCCCCATACGCCTTTTCAATCATCTCATTCGTCTTGATGGCCGTTTGCCCAACAAAACCAGCGATGAGCCCTTGGCGATCGGTTTCTACGATGTGTCCACGTTCTAATAAGCCCAAAGCCTTGTAGATGCGCGTAAGGATTCTAGCAACAGTGGTTTTACCTGTACCAGGATTACCCACAAATACGGTATGTAAAAAGAATTTATTCAAAACATCTTTACCACTTTCTTTGTAGTATCGGACGAGCTTGACCAATTCAAAAATTTCTTTTTTGACATTATCCATACCCCGTAATTTGGACAGCTCTTCTAAAGAACTCTTTAGTAAAGGCTCATCTACGGGAAGATTAGGTACTTTGCGCTTGCGCTTAAAATTGACCTTTTGGATATCTTCTAGTATGATATTGGATAGTGCTCTTTTGTCTAGTTCCTT
The DNA here is from genome assembly GCA_964438645.1 of uncultured Saprospiraceae bacterium. Classification (GTDB taxonomy): domain Bacteria; phylum Bacteroidota; class Bacteroidia; order Chitinophagales; family Saprospiraceae; genus HyVt-613. The sequence goes on from CAYTLX010000046.1 coordinate 2,812, forward strand.
TGGATGCTCGTTGGACATGACTCTTAGCCCAAGGTTTATTTTGGCTTTTTCGATAACATCATTAACAAAACGTGCGTTGCCAAAGGTGCGGTCTCTATCACGATAAGCGTTGATGATGTGCTGGCTTAGTGCTTTGTTGGCGGCAGGAGATAGGTTGACTTGTTTATTTGCGCAAGCATAATCTGCGATTGCCATCAACTCATCAGGCATATAGTCTCTAAAAGTAAAGAATAGCTTAAATCTTGATTTTAGTCCTGGATTTGAGTCAAAGAAGTATTTCATCTCTTTCGGATAGCCTGCCACAATGACGACCATATTGCCCACGCCATTAGACATTTCTTTCAATAAAATCTCCAAAACTTCTCGACCAAAATCCTTAGAATCATCTTCAGAACGAGCCAAGGCATAGGCTTCATCAATAAACAATACACCGCCACGTGCTTTTTCAATGGCTTCTTTGACCTTCGGCGCCGTTTGTCCTATGTACTCACCTACCAAATCAACCCGATCTACTTCATGCACATGACCTTTCGTCAAAAGTCCCATTTTTTTGTACAGTTTTCCCATCATTTTGGCAACAGTTGTCTTTCCTGTGCCCGGATTTCCAATAAAAACGGAGTGTACTAAAGGGTTAGCATCTTCCAAAAAACCTTTCTCTTTGCGCAAGCGAAGATACTTGATATACTGCGCATGGTTATAAACTTGAGTTTTGATTTCTGTTAAGCCAATTAAATTGTCTAGTTCGACCATGACATCATCAAAACTGCCAGTATCTTCTTCTTCATGCGTCGGTAGAAACACAATTTTATCCGTTGAATCAGGCACCATAATAGGTGCATTGCCAAAGACATCTTTTTCGCCTATCTCAAAGGGCACAATTGCCAATAGATAATCCATAAAAACAATCTCTGCCGTATAGATGCCTTTACTCCAAGAGCCTTTGACATTGGAGCCCCAACCCGCTGTGAGCATTATTTCGTCATCTCCGCGTTTGACCTTGTGCAATCGAGTCGCTTGTCCTTTTAATTCTCTAGTAAGGTTATTAAATTTGATAAAAATCTCACAATTCCACATCCTTTCGAAAACGAGATTTTCAAATACCATATCCACAAAAATATACCTTGTACTCTCCTTGCGGAAAGAGCTTTGATATTTCCTTTCTTTTTCTTGAAGGTCATCAAAAGAGCCTTCAAATAGCTTAATGGACTTTACTTCTAAAAAAGGATTTTCGTAGGGATCATCTGCAAAAATAGAATCTGGCGAAGGCTCTTCAATATAAAAATACTTCGTCCCTACTTTTTCGCCATCTATCCAAGCTTCCCAAAAGTAGGAGCCACGTTTCCAAAATGTGCCTTCTTTTTTGTTGCCCCAACCTTCACGTACATACATGATGTTGTCAAATTGGCTCACTTTCTTATCCAGCTTTAAGCTGCAGATCTCTTTTTGCTTGCCCCGAGAGCGGCGAGTAGAAAAACACTTTAGCTCAAGGTGTGCATTCCAGTCTTTTCGCCCAAAATGGAGATTGATAAAGGACAACTCTAAATAGACGTAGGCTACTTTGCTCTTTTCAAATACCTGACGATATTTCTTTGTATTATTCGCTAACCATTCTGTGGACGAATACAGCTTAATTTCCTTAAACTTAAAATTGACTGTAGGCTTGTCAGTATTTTCTTTTTCTTCTAGTGGCATGTGCAGTTTTTGTCAAGAACAAACGAATCAGCAATATCTAATATTTTTTGGAGAAATCAAAAGAAAAAGCAGTCATTAACAGTTTGATAGCATATTATGCAGGGTATTGGACTTTTTTTGACCAAATTCTGGGTAATTCTGCTTGATTGGACGTTTTATTATAATCTGTAATACATTGAAAGGGTGGGTTTGTGAGCGTAAAAAAAGAGAGCGAATCCCTTTCGGGAAACGCTCTGCTAAAAGTAAACAACAACATCTTTATCCAATACATTTGTTCTTCAACACTATGTTTACTTGTTTATCGTCTGATTTCAAGGTATCCTTTAAAAATCCTTTTGGCACGATCATTTAGCTTGATGACGTAGTAATAGGTGCCATCGGGTACGATTGTGTTATTATGCCAGTAGCCATCCCAAGTATTTACATAGCCTGTGCCACGGAAAACCCTATTTCCCCATCGATTATAGACTTCTACTACACTATTGGGGTAGTTTTCGATATTCGCTATGTAGAATACATCATTTACACCGTCTCCATTGGGAGAAACCGCAGTAAATACGACAATGTCATCACATAAGATACAAATATCTAAGAAAGCATCATCACATCCGTTATTATTGCATACAATGTATTGTAGGGTTTCGGTTCTTTCACAGACGTTATTGTAGGGTACGTAGGTGGCAGAATAGTCTGGATTTAATGTCAATTCTCCGCTCAAAGGCGTATTGACAAAATAAATGGTATCTATCCCGCCCCAAGTCGTGTCATTAGCCAAAATATCAATAATTCCTGGCGTATTCATATATACACAGGTGCTATCATTATTGGCAATCGGCAGCCCAGTATACGGGATGACAGCAGTGCAAAAATTAATAGTATCGCAAAAGCCATAGTTGTCGCAAATGACGACACAGGCGGAGTCATTTCCAATGGATAAACCTTTGTATGCTAAACAATAAGAAGAATCATTTATAATGTATTCAACGGCTCCTGTATCTATGTTTGCACAAATATTTGTGATGCTCGTGATCGTTCCAGGTACGGTCGTCGTATCAATACAAAAAGTCATTTCCTGATTGATGTAAATGGACTCAGAAAAACAAGCCCCATTATTAGTATTAGGGTTGAATTTCTCGCAAGAGACATTCACATTAACGGTGTCCGCACAGGTATTTATGGAATCAAAAACAATGATTTGATGGTTGCCTATAGAAAGTGGAATCGTACTTTGACCATAGTCGAGTGTGGATGAGTACGGGATGTTAATATCAAATCCAGTACCATTATTCATCGTTAGATTTCCATAATTATAGAACGATACACCGCCCCATAGAATCTCATTATTTGCATCAAAAAACCAATTGCCAAAACTGTCCCATGCGGCAAATTGAATTAATAATTCATTCATGTCTGTAACCGTACTGGTGTAAATAGAATCCTTAAAATTCCAAGTAATATCAAAGGGACCCGTAGCGCTGGATATTCCCGGAAGGGGATAGGAGCCTAGTGAGTCAGTATTGGCGGTGATTAAATCATTTGCATGAATCCCATCAATAGTAATATTATAATTAGATAGGCTATCAAAAGGAATGCTTAGTGGAAAATTAGCGTCTAAACCACAGACAATCAGATAGTTAACATCGTCTTCGGAAATGTTTAATAGGGGACAAGGCAGCGTGTCTATCTTCGGTGTAACAAAAATATTCATAGAATCTATAGCTACACATCCCGTATTTCCAGTTGCCTGAAAAATGTAAAGGGTTGAGTCCATTGGGAAGGCCAATGGATTGGCGATGGTTGTATCACTTAGCCCCGTAGTTGGTGTCCATTGTAGGGTGGTAGGTATGTTAGTGGTAAGGGTGCCGTTAATCTGTATCGTATCACCTTGACTAATGGTGGTGTCCTGTGGTAAAGAGATGGTTGGGGCATCCAATACAAAAATATTCATGGTGTCAGAGCTAATGGAGCAGGTGTCTCCTGTCGTTGTTGCAATAATACCCGTTAAATTTAAATCAGGAACAAGGATGTATGGATTGCCTACTCCAAGTGTGTCACCTGATGGTTGAAGAATCCAAGTAATGTCATTGGTACCATTTGCGGTTAGGTCTATCGCTTGCCCTGCACATAAAGTGTCTGAAACATTGGAGCTAATAGTCACAATTGGACTTCCATCTTTATGTCTATCGAGCACCTGCATGTCTGACGTAATGACGTCCACCGTACAATTGGAGTTAGTGGTAGCACAATATTGGGTTTGCTCTCTGATCGCCATAAAACCTACTTCAAAATCCGCCGCACCACATCCAATACCTATGGAGGAAAGCATGAAGTCGAGCGAATGGATCATCCCGTTGGTCATACCTTGCGGCAAAACCCACTCAAGTGTCGTAATGCCATTATTCATAGCAATAGCAGGTTCACCAGGCGTCCATCCTGTAGCGGTTGCACTATTCGGGACATAAGACAGACCCATGGAGAGTAAAACTCTAATTTTATCATTAGAATTAGTGATGGAATCCCCAATGTTTGTGATTTGGACATGAACAGGGAATGCTCCATTAATGGTATCCGCAATAGTCGGATTCAATTGTATTTTATTTGCGGGGTCGGGTTCACTTCCTGTAATAAAGAATGGAAAAGTCGTAAAACCAAGAGTGTCCACTGGGTCGCCACAAAATTGCTCCCCATAAATATTCATCGTGCTAGATTGTCCGCTGGTGTATCCACAATCTGAAACTAATTTGTACCGGATGGTTATGCTGTTGGAGTCTGTTAGGGACGTTGTGGATACTTGGGGCAGGCCATTGGTCGAAAGGTAGGGATATGGAGTAAAAGGGTCAAATGAATATAAGTCCCCATAAATAGTTGAATTAATAAATGTAGGTGCAGATCCTAAAGGAGAAAATCCCGCTGAAGGTGGCCAAGCTATTTCGATACTTCCAGGAATTAATAAAAGGCTAGGGGGCAAGGTGAATTCTACAGTCATATTATAATCCCGCCCTAATTGTGTGTTTTTTAGTTCAAGTTGTCCATTAATAGTGTCGCAAAAGGGATGACTGCTAGGGGCAACTCCTTGAATAATAGAAATATTAGGCGGAATACTTGTACCGACTAATGGCAGCACCGTTTTTTGACAAAAAGGATGAGTCAAGGGGTCAAATGTGGAACAATTCCATCCCGTATAGATATTCGCATTTACGGTGTCACAATCTGTTAGCTGGGCGGTGATGCGAATAATATTACAAATATCATCGGGTGTATTGGAAGCGACGGCTCTTAGTAGGCCATTGGTATTGACAATATAGCCTCCTAGAGGAATGGGATTAACCGTTAAGGTTTGAACGTTTAAAGGGTCCGAAATGTCATCAATACTTAGGATGTTTATAGCAGGGCTAATATCTTCAATGGATAGCCATGAAACCACTGCATCTGCATAATTTGTAGTGTTACATTGACGAACTTTCCACTCAATAATGTCTCCATCTGCTTCCGCAACTGGAGGCCCTAAGTTTTCTAAACCTATCTGTGGGGGATTAGAATAAACGATGTCATTTGGATTGTTATAAACCGTATCTTGTATGCATGCACCATTGCTAATATTAAAACTGTGATAGTTTTTCTTATAATAAATATTGGCATCAAAATCATAGGTATTGTCTCCATCAAAACTTCCACTATAGGATTCACATCTTGGGATGGCTATAAATCGAATGGCAATCGCATAGTCATTAATGTTTAGCATGGAAGGAAATTGGGTCAATGTATCAAATGTGGCTACAAAATGACCCGAATTATCGAAGCTACCAATATCAAAATAGGTATCCCCAAAGACTGGATGGTCGATGATGGAAGCTTGTACTTTTAACTCACTAAAACCATTAAATAAATAGGGGGTTTCATAGTCGAAAGTAATTGAGTCAATGGCCACCGCTGGGCGATGTTCTCCTGGATTGGCTTTGAAATATCCGTTATTTATGGGGATAATCTTGTAGTCTAGTATAGTGGTATCACATCCACTTGGTTGGTCTGATGAGCCTGGGCCAGAGACCAATGATCTATTTTTTCCTATTTTTATTTGGTCGCCATAGGTGCCGCAAGTGATTTTATTTGGGTTGTTGACATAAAATCCTGCACGAAGTTCAGGCACTAAATAAAAAGTGTTAGGAAAAGGGCCATCATCATTTACGGTAAAGTATAGAAAAGCCCTTACGGTATCGTCTGATTGGATGGTGATTCCGCAGCTCTGAAGTGATGTTAAAAGACTGAAATCCAGATACTTATACACACCTGTTGGCGTGGTGGTTAGGTCGGATGCAGGAATCTCGCAAGTAGTTGTTGTTGCACCATTTTTAATTTCTAAATATCCACGACCATAAAGAAATACATCTCCCAATCCATCTTGGTATAATGGATTTGCATAGCTCATGTCAATACCAATATCATTTCCTGTAAAGGCATTTCCAGCAAGGCCTTCAATAGTCACAAGCATGGTGTCACAATTTAAACCGCTTTTTTTATTCGCTAGATTAGGATCTATAGGGGTCGTATAAGCAGAGTCAATAAAGCCAAATGTGGTTCTTGACATATCCATTGCATTTGTCCTGATAGCATTGTCGCAAGTTGGAGCAGTAGGACAGGGTGGATTGTTTAGATGGATGTAGGTTCCTGTTATATTTTCGCAATGCCAAATGTGCTTGCAATTACAATCATCGCACATAAAACCAAATTCAAATGGATAATTATTTTGACCATCCGAAGCAGTACAATCCGCTGTAAAAGCAAGAGATAAATCATAATCTCCATTTAGTGATTCTATCGGGCCAGGGTTAAATTTTATGAGCAACGTGTCATTCGACATGGTGCTTGAAACCAAGGCATGGTTGAGTATTCCACTACGTATTAGAGTCGTGTTGGCAGCATCCAATGTGACGCCTTGCGGCAAAACCACTTGTACAAAAAAGCTACCGTTGGTGCAACCTTTATCAAAATTAAATACTCTCCGGTCATGATGGTGACTAATAAAAAATAGCTCTCCTGTACCCGCATC